>CAYZOW010000046.1:0-7869 GCA_964480245.1 uncultured Nitrosopumilaceae archaeon
TTGAGTTAAAACCAGCACAAACTGTTGGTGAGGACTGGGGCCAGTGAGCTCCGGTCTATCGATTCTTTACGACACCATCCGGTGGGAAGAAAAAGCTCTCTTTGACGCCGGCAAAAAAAAGGGAGCCGATATAAAAATGGTGGATTGTAAGAATTTGTTTTTAAATTTGGATCAGACTAAAGAAAATTTTGGCACTGTAATCCAGAGGTGTGTTAGTTATTACAGAAGTCTTCACTCTACTGCAGCACTTGAAGGAAAAGGAGTTAACGTGATAAATTGTTTAAACACCAGCATCTTTGCAGGAAACAAGTTATTCACCCATATGCTTTTGCAAAAAAATGGAATTCCTACTCCCTTTAGTACAGTAGCATTCTCCGAAGAATCTGCCCTTGCGGCTCTGGAAAGTCAAGGCTATCCTATGGTACTCAAACCAACCGTTGGTAGTTGGGGAAGATTGATCGTGCTACTAAAGGATCGTGATTCTGCAGAAGGAATAATGGAAAGCAGGGAAAGGATGTATCCAATTTACCAAGTATACTATCTTGAAGAATTTGTTCAGAGGCCTCCACGTGATATCAGAGCAATAATGATAGGTGACAAGGTAGTTGCTGCGATCTACAGATATTCTGGAGACAGTCAATGGAAGACAAATATGGCACTTGGCGGAAGGGCAGAAGAATGCAAGGTGACAAAAGAGCTTGAAGATATTTGCGTGAGGGCAAAAAATGCAGTTCAAGGACAGATAGTTGGTGTGGATCTAATGGAAAGCAAGGAAAAAGGCCTACTTGTACATGAAGTAAACAATACAACAGAATACAAAAATACTGTTAGAGTTACTGGTGTAGATATTCCAGCATTGATGATAGACTACGCTGTACAATCGAGAAAGTAAGAATTGGACTCTTCAATTACAGTAACACCAGGGTTCTCAGTAAAGATGCTTGAGAAGGTACTTAGATTTTACACTCCATCACTTTCTGAAAAGCCGCTTGCGGAATTTTTGGCCGATAAGTGTGATGATTTAGGATTTGAAAATATCCACATAGATGAAGTAGGAAACTTGATTGCTACAAAAGGAGCAGGTTCGCCTAAGATACTTTTTTGTGGTCATATGGATACAGTTCCTGGAAAAATAAAAGTTAAAACTGATAATGGTTATCTTTACGGACGTGGTGCGTCTGACGCAAAAGCACCGCTCATGGCAATGCTTCTTGCAGCAGCTTCGATGCAAAACCATAGTGGAACTATAGTCTTTGCTGCTGTGGTAGATGAAGAACGAAATGCAACTGGCATTAAGAGTTTAGTAAAACAAAAGCTTGACATAGATTATGCAATTTTTGGTGAGCCTAGTGGAATAAGAAACATCACAATAGCTTACAAAGGAAGAATTGCTATTAACCTCAAAGTAAATGTTGGAAATAGTGCACATGCTAGTGCACCTTGGCTTGCAAAAAATGCAATAGATGAATCATATGTTTTTATAAGTGAATTAAAAAATGCGTTGGAAGCAAACCAATTAGATAAACCAAAGGGAATGATACTTACAGCAACTCTAACTGAGATAAAGGGGGGCTCAAGTCACAACGTAACAGCATTAGAATGCGATGCTATAATGGACATTAGAATACCTGTAAACATGAATTGTAAAATGGTTGGTGAAAAAATAGCAGCCACAGTGCAAGAAGTTGCAAAAAAGCAAGGAGTCAATGCATTTTATTCTGTACTAGATGAAACCGAACCCTTTGAGGCTCCTCATAATTCGCCTCTTGTCAGGGCTCTCACGTTAGGAGTACTAGATGTAGAAAAAAAGAGACCACAGTTAATTCGAAAAACAGGGACTGGGGACATGAACATAATTGGTAATTCTCTAAACATTCCGGTTGTTACATATGGTCCTGGTGATCCACATGCATCACACACCGTAGATGAGCGAGTTTCAATAGATGAGTATCTCAGAGGCATTGAGGTCTTAAAGCGTATGCTGTACCATCTAAAGAGACTACATGTAAAATCTAAATAATTTTAAAAAATTTCAATCACACATATCTTCACTTTATCGATTGATGCGTCTAGTAAACATCCAATCGCGCAAGGTCAAAATAACCAAATCCTGAAATCCAGTCATGCTATGGTTTGTTGGTCTAGGAATTTCTGGCGTTAACGGAATAGGTTCGGATGCTGTAAAAATTCTGAAGAATGCTGATGTTGTGTTTTTAGAACTGTTTACCAGCCCCATCACAAAAACAGAGATCACAAAAATTAGAAAACTTGTCAAAGGGAATTTGAAAACGGCGCCAAGGTGGTTTGTCGAAGATGGAAAGACCATACTTAAAGAAGCCAAAAAGAAAAATGCCGTACTCCTATCATATGGTGATCCTTACATCGCAACAACCCATATCGAGTTACGAACAAGAGCAATCTTGGAAAAAATCAAAACTAAAACCATTCATGCTTCATCGGCAATTACCTCTCTTATTGGTGAGTGTGGTCTTCACTACTACAAGATTGGCAAATCTATTACCATGATGAAGGATCAGCAATCTGCATCTAGTGTGTATTATACTATTTATGAGAATTTGATAGCTGGTAACCACTCTCTCATAATTTTAGAATATAATAATGATGCCAAGTTTTTCCTGAATCCAAAGAATGCTTTGTCCAACCTACTTTTGGTAGAAGACGAACAGCAAAGAAACGTCATAGATGAATCAAGCTTTGCCATTGTTGCATCAAGAATAGGCGCTAGAACTCAAAAAATAATAGCTGGAAAAATCTCAAGTCTCAAAAAGATAGATTTTGGCAAACCGCCCCATACGGTCATCATACCAGGAGCTATGCATTTTACTGAATCCGATGCACTAAAAATTTTAGCAAAATGCCTTGACGAACCGTTTGATAATTCTTCGAGAATCCAGAAAATTTCAGATCAGATGCTTCAAAAATATATCCCAAAAGCGAGAAAAGCGCTTGAAGAGGTAACAAATCACTTCAAGGATGACAAAAGTATTCAATCTGTTTTAGAAAATGCAGGGCTGTATCTTGATGATGCAGAAAAATTTCAGAGGCAAGGAAAATCAGAACTTGCAGTGTTAAGCATAGGATATGCAGAAGGATTGATAGATGCGCTACGCTTTTCTAAGGGAATAGATCCATGGGCATAGCGTTTATAGATAAACCAAGAACTAGGAATTATGTTTTAGTGATATAGTTGGATGCTCTTGACAAGGAGATAATATCGGCTTTCTATGTATCCTCGCTTTCAAAAGAGGACGCCATTTCTATAATTAGGAGAAAGCTTCCAGTAAACTCAGATCATCTAAAAACAAAGATAGAAGTTTTGGTAAAAAATGGGATTATTGAATCTGATAAAAAAACCTTAACAGAGATAGGCAGATCTTTGTTAAGAGTTGTACTTGCTGGAGGAGTTTTTGATATCATACATCCTGGTCACTTGCACACTCTAAGAGCTGCCAAGTCACTTGGTAATGTGCTTGTAGTTGTAGTAGCAACCGACAAAACTGCACAAAAGATGAAGAGTAGAATACCACTACATAACATGGAGCTAAGACGGGATCTTGTTAGTTCTCTTTCAATGGTGGACTACGCCATGGTAGGACATGAGGGCGACATTTTTAAAACAGTTGAGGTTGTCAGACCAGATATTATTGCATTAGGATATGATCAGGTGCACCAAGAAAAATTCATCACAGATGGATGCAAGAAGATCAATGTTAATGTCAGCATAGCAAGGCTCCAGTCCCCTATCCCAGACATTAAGAGTTCAAAAATAGAAAGCGATTACGGAGAATCGATTTACAGACTCTGATGCTATTTCATGCGACTTTTCTCGCTTTCACATATTGGACATTTTAAGCCGTTTGTCTTTAAACCACATTTTTTACACCTAATCGATACAAAGTCGCCTTTTTTAGATTTTATGATCTTGTAAATCAGAGTAATCGCAATTAGAATTCCTACTCCAATTCCAATCCAAATTAGAACCATTACATATCATTGGTCGATCGCTAATATTAGTTGACATGTTAAATAATTGAATTATTTCAGGTACTTGGTTATCACATAAAGTGCCTTGTCGTCACCTTCAGGCACAGGGTTGGCACAATGTCCGCACTTGGGTAGTGTAACGACTGCATCGTAATCAATTTCTCCTATAGATTTACCACATTTTGAACAATTAACTGGTTTTGTGTCGTATATGTTCATTAGTGTAAATATACGTCACCGTAACATTTACGCCTTGCTTAACTTTGAGGTGATAGGGATCCTAACTGAAATCTGCGAACCTGTTGAAAGCTTGGCTGCCTTTTTGATGTTTGTGTGTGAAATCAACTCAATTACAGAGTCATCATAGTGTGTTCTTTCCAGTGTTATCAATGCACTATCAATTGAATTGTTGATTTTTGCAGGATAGCATTTTACCCATCCATATGTACGCTTACCATCAGAAAAACCATTGATCATTATTCCCCCGTATGCATCAAGACTGCGCTTTGCTTCAGTGTATACTTTGTCCTTTAGTTTGACATTAAGTGTACCAGGAAATGGAATGTATCCAAGCTTTGTCTTGAATTGTTTTGTGTATCCTTTCATAGACATGTAATATGCGCCTTCTCCCATTCCTGAGATTATAGTTCCTTTGAATTCTAAATACGACGGCGACGATTCCAAGCTTGATCGTAAAATAGATGATATTCTTGTCATCTCGGCCTGTCCTTTAGTTGTGATTCTGACTGACACCTTCTGTCCGCTTCTGATTCGCTCTATGTATCCGTCACGTTCTAATTCAAGAAGATGTTTTGATGCAGCTTGTTGTGATCTATGAATGTTCTTTCCAAGTGATGTTGTTGTAATGGGAACAAAGTTGTGTCTTGCACCTTTTGCCAAAAGCTCCGCAAGAGTCATAATGTGTTGAACCTTGAGGTCAGACATTAAAGAGTTTAGGCTATGCCGAGCTCTGTAAATGTTTTGAGTACTAGGCCGTCTGTCTTTTTCAAGTTGGCCGTGCGATGACCTATTACGCACTCTATTCCTGCTTCTTTTGCGGCATCAATCAGTCTTTGCGTTATGATTCCATCTAAGACAAGATATTTTATTCCAGAACCTGAAGTGAGCTTTCCTACCACTTCGCTTACTGGTACTTTGAAGAGTTCGTTGAGTCCCTCATCAAGTGCTACTGCCTCAAGTGACTCATTCAAATCTGGATAGACTTTCTTTGCAACATCTGCAATTGGCTCATCTTTTGGATCATACAACCTTGGTTTGGCAGTTTCTTTTTTCATGTCCTCTGCAGTCTCTCTTAGTATGTCTACAATCTGTTGTGGTGTGAGCTCTTCTACTTCAACTCCTTCCGGTGCACGGTGAACCACATCAATGTTAACCATGGCTTTTAGTTCTTTTAGTATGAATCCTCCTGCTCGGTCTCCGTCTAAAAATGCGACAACCTTTGACTTTGACGCACAGAGCTCTTTTATCGATTCATCTATTCTTGCTCCTTCTATTGCAAGTGCATTATCAAAACCCGCCCTTAACAGATTTATGACATCAGCTCTTCCTTCAACCAGAATTATCCAAGGGGAATCAAAAACTCCAGAGCCGCACGCAAGTTTTTCGCTTCCAAATGTAGTCAACTTGCCAGTAGAACCACCTTCAGACACATCCTTTAGCATCTCATCACCTTCGCTGATTGTTTTTGTGGACCATTTCTGAACGATTTCCTTTGCTCTGTCTACAATCTCTTTTTTCTTTGCAGAACGGACATCCTCTATCGCTTCCAGCTTAAAGTGAGATTGGAAAGGACCGACCTTATCGATGCTTTCTATTGCAGCGGCAATAAGAGCTGCAGTAGAAATGTCTGTGCTCATTGGTAACAAAGCATCACCCTTTGTCTGGTTTGACGTGGAAGTAGTGTTTACTTCAATCCTACCCACCTTTGATACCTTCTGTAGTTCGTTTAGGTTCATCTCTGGTCCTAACAGTCCTTCTGTTTGGCCAAAAATTGCACCTATTATGTCGGCCTTTTCAACCAACCCATCGACGTCAAAGCTGAGCTTAACGTGATACTTGACAATTCCTGTATTTGGCAATTCATAATCCTCTTAATTTTTGATCAAATACTTTTCTCAGGACGCGGATATAAGTGCTTATGGTTAGGTTTGGCATACAAACCGATCTTGCTTAGGTTTAACGTATACAATGAGAGATCCTCAATGTGTCTTATTTTTCCCTTTGTTATGGAAACAAGCCTTCTCTTAAAGGACAGATCTATTGTAATGCGATGCTCAAGTTCTGATATTATTCTGCTTGTAAGGTATCTACCCTTTCTATCATGATCAAGCAAAACTATGAGCCGTTTGTATGTTTCCATTGAATCAGCAAATCTTGTCAACCCTTTGAAGCTATGAAACTCGCAGATCTTGCCAGAAAAGCCAAGTTTTTTTAATGCAGCTGAGTCATGTTTTCCTTCTACCACAACTACGCTGTCTTTTTTTGAGTTTAGAGAAGTTATGAAATTTTTCAGGTTTTCTATTTCAGATTCTGTAATCCTCATGGTATCAATGTAACATTTGATATATTAAGCAGTTTTCAACGATATATCAAAGATGTCTGATATTCTTGTTCTACAAAATGCAAAGTATGAAGGACTTGCAGGTCTTGGTAGACTCTTAGAAGAAGATGGGTTTAAAACGAGGATTGTTTTTACCAAGCAAGAAAAAATTCCAGATCATGATTCTTCTGCAATAATAATCTTGGGGGCTTCTGAAAGTGCAAATGACGATCTGCCATATTTGAAAAGAGAAATGGAGTTGATAAAAAAGGCAGTAAAAAACGAGATGCCGGTTCTTGGCATTTGTCTTGGATCTCAGCTTATTGCAAAGGCGTTTGGAGCCAAAGTCTATCAAGGAAAGAAAAAAGAAATCGGGATATACCACGACGTTGAATTTGACAATCTATCAAAATCTAGTCTTTTCTCAGAAATTAAAAGCCCGGCAGCAGTTTTTCACTGGCATGGGGACACCTTTGATCTTCCTCAAAGCGCTATACGCCTTGCTCATTCCAAAGATTACAAAAATCAGGCGTTTCAGGTAGGGACAGCAGTAGGGATGCAATTCCACCTCGAAGTAGATGAAAAGACGATTAGATTGTGGCTAGATAAATCAAAAGACGAGCTTAGTAAAGTGCCCTACATTAATCCACAAGAGACAATCAGAAAAATATCTGGAAACATACAAAGCATACAAAACAACATGGAAACTTTTTACAGAAATTTCAAGGCCGCATACAATCTGTGACAAAAGTTTAATATAATGACGATTAGACTTTTCGTTCTATATGAGTTCTGTGACCAAAATCTTTGAAGAGACAATTGCAACTGATCACAAAGTAATCACAGAAGAGCTTTCAAAGTCTGTGTTGAAAAAATATGGCGTAAAAGTTCCTGGATATGCTCTTGTAAATTCTACTAAAGAGACCACAAAGGCTGCAAGAAAGCTTGGATACCCACTTGTCATGAAAGTTGTTTCACCACAAATTCTTCACAAGACTGATGTTGGTGGCGTAAAGGTCGGACTACAAAACGAGAAAGAAGTAAAGAGATCCTTCAACGACATGTACAAGAGGCTTTCAAAAAAGAAAGGAGTTCAGCTAAAAGGAATCTTGCTTGAGAAAATGGTTCCTCAAGGAGTTGAGCTTATTGTTGGTTTGCAAAACGATCCTCAGTTTGGACCTGTCATAATGGTAGGACTTGGTGGTGTATTAACTGAGATATTCAAAGATGTTGCTTTTAGAATGCTTCCGATCACAGTTGCAGATGCTAAATCAATGCTTCAAGAGCTAAAAGGTGCAAAGATA
>CAYZOW010000047.1:0-7257 GCA_964480245.1 uncultured Nitrosopumilaceae archaeon
ACCGGGTTGTCGCAGGTTCAAGTCCTGCGCGTGGGACCATAACATAAAATTCAAAAGCGCTTCAAACCGTATAGAATCGATGTCTGATGACGATTGGTCAAACTTAGATAAGGTAGACCAAAAAATTATTGCAATTCTAAACAAAAATGCACGAACTCCATCAAAAGAAATTGCAACTGAATTAAAAAATACAGGTCTTGATGTGTCAGATAGAACTATACGAAAAAGAATCGAACGCCTGGAAAAAAATGGAATCATAAAAGGATACAAGGCTGTTCTAAGCGACGTATCAAGCTCGGACAAGTTAGAAGCTCTTTTTTTGAAATTTAAAGTAACAAGGTCACTTGATAGTATAACAGAATCAATGAAAGATTTTGTGAAAAGCTTACCAAACTATCTATTTGTTGCAACCATTGATGGCGAATGGAATATGCTTATAGTTATGAAGATAGAAGAGCTACAAAAAAATCAATCTTCAAAAATAATTGAAAAGTTCTCAGAGCAGATTCTAGATTACAGGATAAGCGAAATTCAACTGAAGGACATTAATTTACTTAACATGTCGCTTTTGCTACTGACATAGATTAATCAGATTCAGCAATATCGAGTGCACGTTTCAAATCATCAATATCAAATGGTTTTTGAATGAAGGCAGTTGTTCCCAAGCTTATAGTACTTTGTACCCTAGGAGTGGTTTTTTCGTCTGCAGTTATCAAAATGATTGAAAGGTCAAGCTTTGAGTCTAACAGGTGACTTGCAACAATGTCACCTTCTATATCAGGAAGGTCCATGTCAAGCAAAACGATTGGGTTTTGTGATGAATCAATTAATTTTTTGCAAGCACGAACTGCATCTGAACCCGTGCTAAAAGCATGTATGTCCTTGTAGCCAAGCTTCTTCAAGTAGCTTTCTAGCTTCACTATTACAGCTGGGCTATCATCAACAACAACTATCGGTCTTCTGTCTTCAACTTTTGCAATATATTTTTTTGACATTTCAAATGCCTTTCTTGCCTCTTCATACTGACTGACTCGTAGAAAACACTTTGCTGCACAAAGATATGCCTGCCTTGCGTTGTATGGTTTTTCTTTTTTTGCAAGCCCCAGATAGAATCTCCCAGCTTTCAAAAACTCGTCGTAGCTTTCTTTTCCCTGCTGTACTTTGCATTCGGCGGCAAGCATAAAGAACAGTCCTGCACGAAAGCTTGCGTTTTTACTTTCTTTTTCTGCAAGCTCCAAAAACAGGTTATATGCAGAAATGCTTTGCTTATTTTTAAGATAGGTAAAAGCTAGTTCGTATTTTTGCTTGATGTCTTTTTCTGCCAATAGGAAAAGTAAGAAAAGTTTGCTTATATTATTTTAAAATCTAGTACTGGTGAACATCGCCTTCTAAAAGACCAGCGCCGCCATGTAGTCTATCTATGTGCTTTGAAAGTGCATCTTTGTCATCAGATGAAGACTGACAATATGGACAGACTGCATCTGCACTTATATCATAAAAATTCTGAAATGTTTCTACTCAGTTTATGGGTTTATGACTGCACGCCCTATTATTTTTCCTTGTTTTAGATCCTCAAGTGCAATGTTTGCATCCCCAAGCAGATACCTTTTTGATATTATTGGATTTATCACTCCGCTCTTTGCAAGATTCAATAGTTCTACCAAGTCGTTGTAGTTTCCTGTATATGCACCTTGTATTGTAATTGCCTTTAATGGAATTGTTGGCAAAACGATTTCAGCAGAACCACCAAAGAGTCCAACTAGGATCAAATTTCCACGTTTTCGCAAAACTGCAAGATCCATCTTTACTGTTGGCGGTGTGTTTACAAAATCAATTACACTTTCTGCACCCATATTGTTACAAATTGAAATTATTTTTTGTACTGTGTCTGCACCCTTTGAATTTATTGTGTGGTCTGCTCCCATCTTTTTTGCAGCTGCAAGCTTGTTGTCATCCAAATCCACGCAGACTATAGTTGATTTTGTTATGGCTTTTGCAATTTGTATACCCATAAGCCCTAGTCCGCCAGCCCCAACAATTACAAGAAACTGTTCAGGCTTTGCATTGGCTTTTTTTACAGCTGTAAATGCAGTCAGTCCAGAACAAGCAAGCGATGCCACACCTTCAAGATCAATGCCAGACACTTTGATTAGATACTTGAAATTTGGTACTAGTACATATTCTGCATATCCACCGTTTTGAAAGACACCTAGTGAACGCGGAGCATCACAAAGGTTCTCATTGCCCATCTTACATGCAGGGCATACACCACATCCAATCCAAGGATATACCAGAACTTCATCTCCTGCCTTTATGCCTTGAACCGAACTTCCTGTGTTACTTACTGTTCCAACAACTTCATGACCTGGTGTGACAGGAAATTTTACACCCCTGTCTGTTGCCTTCATAAACGAACCAGATCCTGCATCGTAGCCTCCCTCCCATAGGTGCAAGTCACTGTGACAAACTCCTACTGCTTTGACTTTTACTACGACCTCAAATTCTTTTGGATTTGGAATTTCCAAATCCTTTATCTCAAGAGGCTCTTTAGGTGTTACAATCTGAGCTGCCTTCATGGCAGTAGTGTTTTTCCTTTAACAATATAAGAGTTGACTGTCACGGACAGAACAATGATTTTTTAAAGTCTTCCACCTCGACCTCATAGCCACAAGGTTTGCAGTAAAGCCAGCTGCGTTGCTTTAAGACCTTTAGTGGCGTTTCATATCTAGTATAAAACAGACCATCACTGTTACATCGTGGACATGTTACGTTAAGTTGTTTCATTAAATACAGTTAAGAGATTTTTGCTTATAAGCGGCGCGTAGAATTGGTTCGATCAAATCATCCATAGTTGACCAGCTCAGGAAAAAAAATAGAGCGTCTAGATATTATAAACAAAAAATTGTTTTACTTTAGTGAGCCAAGATAATTCTAGTGTAGGCATTTCGCAACCACCTATCAACGTACTCTTTAATCCAGTCGATATCACAAAAAAAGATGTTTGGACCATCGACATAATACGAATTTTGGAGATTTTGATTAAAATTCTAAATCAGTCAGGCAAAAAAGATCTTCGTGTGGCAGGAATTGCAGCACTTTCTTCGGCTATGATTCATAGAATGAAAGTAGAAAGCATATTTGCATTACAGAAGGCTGCGATGGAAAAAAAGCCCCTACGCCAGAGACTAGACGTGGATGTAGATATGATAGATATGCCATACAGGCACGAATCAACCTATCCTGTCACACTAGATGAGCTTCTTTCTGTACTTGAGAATCTAATAGGTACTATTGCAAATCCCCGTTCAAGCAGGAGACAGTTACAGTTTGACCCAGTTGAGGTACCAGACTTTAATGATTATTTCATAGGTCTTGAGAAAATAATTGGTCAGTATGAAGAACTTATTGTAACTAAGATACGCTCGACGGGAACCGGCTCGTTTAGGATGATAGTTTCTGCGCTTGAATCAATAGATGTTGTAAGGTGCTTTTTTGCTATCTTGTTTCTTGCAAGAGACGAAAAGGTTGAGCTTGAGCAGCTTGAGGACGATATCACTATAACTTTGGTAAAATAGAAGCTCACAATATGATCAACACCAAACAAGGGATCCTTTTAAGTACATTTTGGGCCCAGTTTTTTCTAAAATGGGCAAGGTAGAAAATGATGATGAAGCAAGCGCTAGGCTTGAAGCCGCGCTTTATTCAGCTGGAAGACCACTTACGATTGAGGAGCTGATCAAGGCATCAGGCACTGAATCAAGGACCAAGACCCTTGCGTTGATGACTAATCTAGTAAAGAAAACCAAGTCTGTGTTTAAGGCAATTGAGGTTGCAAGCCTTCCTGATGATTCGTACGTGTTTCAACTTAAACCTGAGTATAATACTGTGATCAGAAAGTATGCCTCAAAACCTCTCTTGCCTACCGCCACGCTAAAGACACTGTCCTATATTGCGTACATGCAACCAATCTCCTCAAAGCAACTTGTGGAGATACGCGGCTCTGGTGTGTATTTGCACCTAAGGCTTCTGCGCCAGCTGGATTACATAGAGCACCAAAATGTAGGCAGAATGAAGATCTATGCTACCACTGACAAGTTCCAAAAATACTTTGGAATCCAAGGAGACAAAGATGCCCTAAAACAGAAGCTCTTTACAAAGGTACGAAGTATGCCACAACCAGTGGTTCAACAGGTTATAGAACCTGCAGTACAAGCATAATCTATTCACAAACGTTGATGCGCAACCATCTTTGTAATTTAATGTAAATTTGTTTAATTGACGTTCAATTTTGGCAATGAGTTTTTAGAAGTTTGTGATTATAAAAAAAATATGAAACTGAATATTGGTATAAATTAGCGTCTTTTGATGGACAAGATATGAAAAAGTCTGTCGAGAACCTTGCAACAAGCAAGATAACAGGTGGAAGAAGATATCCTCTTCGAACCAGAAGAAAATACGAGCTTGACAGATACCCTGTAGAGACTTTGTCTGGAACACAGGAAACAGTGACACGTAAGGTACGTGGCAAAAACTCAAAGACTGCATTAAAGACAACAGACTTTGTCAATCTTGCAATTCCAGGAGCAAAAGTAAAGAAGGCAAAAATTTTGAAAGTTCTAAAAAACCCATCAAACAAAGACTATGAAAGACGTGGAGTCATATCAAAAGGCGCCGTCCTGGAAACGGAAGATGGGCAGTGCAGGGTAATATCACGACCTGGTCAAGACGGCGCAGTAAATGCAATTTTAATAAAGTGATTTCATGAAAGATTACGAACATGTCGTAGTCTGGCTTGATTATTTTAACAAGACCTTACCAAAAAAGATGGGCAGAAAAGTTTCTCGCGAAAAAAGTGTTTTTGATCCTTCACTAAAAGAATTGATTGATGCTGCAAAGGCTGCGGGTTTTGAGCCAAAGGAAACAAACGATCAAGTCAGATATCCAAGGAGATCCTTTGTTAGGTCTGGATACATTGTTCTCCCAAAAGGGATATCAAAATCCAAGGCCATAACAAAAATTGCGGAAAAACTTGTTGCAAAAAGGGCAAAACAGCCAAAGTAAACAGCTCTTCTAGCTTGTTGCTAAAGTAAAATTGACAGAACTCTATTGATAACAGTGGATCGATCTGAGAATTTACTTGCAGGGGGTAGGCGAAGTTTTGCATTTGGCTAGTAGTGGCAGAGTCATAATACGACTTAGTACGACAGTACGTGACGGTCAGCTACTAGTGGACGACAGTGGCAGAAAGATAGCTAAAGTGTCCGAAATGATTGGACCAATTGACGCACCATATGCATCTGCGACTCCGCTTACAAATAACATCCAAAAATACGTAGGTAAAAAGATTTTCATGGGTGAAGAAACCCCCGCACAAAGACCAAAACGGTTTAGAGGAAGAAAAAGATGAACAACCTAACAGAACTACAAACACATTGTCCGGAATGTCAATCGGCTTTAATCCATGACGTTCACAACGGAGAAAAAATTTGTTCTGGCTGCGGTTTGGTTGCAATGGAACAAATGTCAGACTATGGTCCGGAATCACGGGCCACAAACCTCGAGGATAAGATGAAGCTCGCAAGAGCAACAGGACAGACTACATATTCACAACACGACCTTGGAATCAGGACTGAGATCGCAATAGGCACAAAAGACTATAGTGGAAAGACGATCAACGCCGAGATGATAAACCAGATGTACAATCTGCGCAAGTGGCAGACTAGGATCAGGGTATCTTCTCCAAGGGAGAGAAGGCTTGCCAATATTTTATCAAAGATAGGAGAGACGTGCCAAGCACTGTCGTTGTCAAGAAATGTTCTGGAAACAGCATCTATAATCTACAGAAATTTTGAAGGCCAGTTTGAAGCAAAAGGCAAATCAATTACGTGCATGTCAGCTGCCACCATTTACATGGCGTGTAAGCAATGCGATGTGGTAAGATCCCTTGACGAGATCTGCAGGGCCACAGGAAGTGCAAAGGAAGAAAAGATGAATGTCAAACTGACAGCAAAATATTATAGAACGCTTGTGATGGAACTTGGATCAGAAACTGCTCCTGTCGTGACCTTAGACAAGTACATCTCTAAAATAGCAAACCTAGCAAAACTTGAAGTGCGAGTTGAAAGACTTGCCGCTGAGATAGCTGAAAAGACGCAAGATCATAACCTTGCGGACGGAAAGGCCCCAAATGGGCTTGCTGCTGCGTATCTGTACATATCTTCAATTCTGCTTGGACAGAGCATGCTGCAAAGAGATGTCTCAAGCATAGCTGGAATTACCGAGGTCACCATACGAAACAGGTGCAAAGAGATTCTGACTGCATACAAGATGAGAGTTACACTGCGACCTTCGTTAGCCAAAAACTAACCCCCTTCTTTTTATTTTCTATTAGATTAAGCTAATTTTTCGTTCGTATATATACAGAAACCAGACTTTCTAAGAACATGCCAACACTTGAAATCAAAGACTTGCATGTTCGAAGGGAAGGAAAAGAGATCCTAAAAGGTGTCAATCTGAAAACTAATCCAGGCGAAGTACATGCCATAATGGGACCAAACGGTTCGGGCAAAAGTACACTTGCATATACTTTACTTGCTCATCCAAAATACGAAGTTACTCAAGGTGACATTTTGTTAGATGGTAAAAGCATCTTAGGTTTGAAAACAGATGAGCGAGCAAAGAAAGGACTCTTTTTGGCATTTCAATATCCTACAGAAGTTTCTGGTGTTGGATTTTCACACTTTCTTAGAACTTCATACAATGCACTAAGCAAATCTCTTGGCAGTGACAAACGCGAAGTCTTCCTTACAGTAAGAGAATTTCAAAATTATCTTAAGAAAAATCTTGATGCAGTTGGTCTAAAGCATGACTTTTTGTCAAGATATCTAAATGAGGGATTTTCTGGTGGAGAAAAAAAGAGATCCGAAGTTCTTCAGATGGCAGTTTTACAACCAACCATTTCAATTTTAGATGAGCCAGATTCTGGACTGGATATAGATGCAGTGCAATCTGTTGCAAAAGCAATTAGTCAGACTGCAAGACCTGACTCTACTATAATAGTAATTACTCACTATGCAAGGATTCTAAAATTCCTTGATAAGCTTGACTTTGTGCATGTACTATCAGATGGAAAGGTAATAAAGGAAGGACCAAAAGAGCTTGCCGATGAGTTAGAACGAAGTGGCTACGTCGGCCTTGGAATACAAGAAGCAGCTCAATCTTAATTTTAATCAAAAAAGAAAAATTCCTTCTTAAATT
>CAYZOW010000048.1:0-7244 GCA_964480245.1 uncultured Nitrosopumilaceae archaeon
GACAAAAACATGTTAGCAAAAATCCAAGCTGATCTAGAGGCAAATATAATCCGAATCTATGGAGAAAAAACAGATTCACTCATGCGTGCAAAGCTAGGATTAGAAGACGTTTCTGAGCTTGCATATGCCACAGCAGAGCACCACCCATATTGGAATCTATTGTACAACTCATCACAAATTTCAAAACTTGCGCTTGAAAAATGGGATGATACCATAACAAACGAAGAGCTAGATGAAATATCGTGGCATGCAGAGGAGCTCAAAAACGCTGTTAAGAAACTTAAAGAAAAATTCTAGTCACTTTTTTTGATTTAATTTTCTTCGGCACAGATAAATAATCAAATTCTGAAATTAATTCATGGCAATAAAAATTGGCCTTATCGGTAAGACGAACACTGGCAAGACTACATTTTTCAACGCAGCAACACTTTCCCACGCTGAAATCTCAACTTATCCTTTTACAACAAAAAAGCCAGAACGAGGTATGGGTAACGCAATAACACCATGTGTGCACACGGAATTTAATGTTCAGGATCAGCCACAAAACTCTAAATGCAGTGACGGTTGGCGCTTTATTCCAGTTGAACTAATAGATCTTCCAGGCCTGATAAAGGATGCATGGGTTGGCAAAGGACTTGGCAACCAGTTTCTTTCTGTGGCATCTCAATCAGATGCCTTGTTGCATGTGGTTGATGTATCAGGAAGCGTTGATGCATCTGGTAAAATTACCGAGGTTGGTAATGGTGATCCAATATCGGATGTTGCTGACATTGAAGAAGAGCTGATAATGTGGTATCTTAAACTATTGGAGGGAAACAGAGAAAAAATATCAAAGCTTGTTCACTCTGATGCAGACCCCATAACTGTCTTAGCAGACGTGTTTAGAGGAGTTGGAGTAAAACCAAACCACGTAAAAGATGCCCTAAAAACCACGGGCCTTGAAGACAAAGACTTTGACAACTTTGATATGCAAGACAGCAAAAAATTTGCAGCTTATTTAAGACAGGTCTCAAAGCCTACTCTGATTGTTGCAAACAAGATAGACATACCTGGAGCTGACAAATACTTTGATAGACTACGGGAAAAATATGTAGATACAATAATAGTTCCAGCAAGTGCAGACAGCGAGCTTTCTTTAAGACGCGCAGAGCAGAAAGGCTTGATAAAATATGCGCCTGGCTCAGAGCAGTTTGAAATACTAAACAAAACCGAATTAAACAAAAAACAGACTGAGGCACTAGAGTTTATCAAAAAAGACATACTAGGAGAATACATGAGAACTGGAGTTCAGTTTGCAATCAACGTGACGGTTTTCAAGCTTTTAAAAATGAATTCAATATACCCTGTAGCTAATCCTGAAAATCTTTCTGACAAAAAGGGCAGGGTACTGCCAGATCTTATACTAATGAAAGATGGCTCTACAGTAGAAGATTTGGCAAAGGAGATCCACTCAGAATTGACAAAAGGCCTTCTCTATGCTAAAGACCTAAGATACGGTGTTAGATTGCCAACAAGCTACCAGCTGCGTGACAGAGATGTTATTTCATTGATTAGTGCTGTAACCAAAAAATCCTAATTTTCTATACCAATTTTTTCTCGCTTTAGCCAAAGCGTCTTGTTTTTGTGATCAATTAGCATGATGCCCATGTCACCTATTTGCTGTCTTATTTTATCTGCCTCATCAAACTGTTTTTTATCTCTTAACATGTTACGCTTTTTGATAAGATCGTTTACAACTGATTTTTCTTTGTCTGTTATTTTAGGAATCTTTAGGCCAAGCACATCAAGCATTCTCTCAAACTCAGGAAGAGCTATTTTTGCAATTGATTGAGTTAGTGTCTCTGTGGCAGCAAATCTATTTAATTCTTTAACAAACTTGAAAAATACTCCAAGCGCAAGCGGAGTGTTAAAGTTGGATTTTAGTGCCCCATCAAACTCTGCTCTTACCTCAAAGACCAACTTTTGAGCTGCCTCTGTGGTACCAGTACCTTCTGCTAGGATTATCTCAAAGTAGCAATTTTCTACTTGGCGCCATCTGATTATGTTCTCTTTTAGAAGATCCACTGAATAATCAATTGGCTTTGAATAGTGCCCAGAAAGGCAAAAGAGTCTGATTATGTTTGGACCCCAATTTTTAATTACATAATCTACTGATTTGATATTGCCTAAAGACTTGGACATCTTTTCGCCATTCATTGTCACCATCCCGGCATGCATCCAAATTTTTGCAAAGGTTTTTCCTGTGTAAGCCTCTGACTGGGCGATTTCATTTTCATGGTGAGGAAATATTAGATCCCTTCCCCCCCCATGAATTTCAAAAGTCTCACCAAGATATTTGAGACTCATGGCAGAACACTCTATGTGCCATCCAGGTCTCCCTTCTCCCCATGGGCTTGCCCACTTGGGTTCATCACTAGCAAACTTCCATAATGCAAAGTCTAGCGGATCGTTTTTGGCCTCGTCAACCTCAACTCTTGCTCCAGAAATAAGCTCATCAATTTTTTTCTTTGATAGCTTGCCATATTCCTTGAATTTTGATACCGTAAAATATACTCCGTTTTTTGACACGTAAGCATATTTTTTGTCAAGGAGACTTTTGATAAGATTGATCATTTCTTGCATGTGTTCTGTTGCCTTTGGATAATTGTCAGCACGTTTGACGTTTAACCTATCAAAATCTTCAAAATAACGTGTAATGTATTTTGTGCTAAGATCATGTGCAGAAACATTTTCTTCTCTTGCGCGATTTATTATCTTGTCATCAACATCAGTAAAGTTTTGAATAAACTGTACTTTTATTGTTTGAGATTCTAGAAATCTTCTTAGTGTATCGAATACAATTATGGTTCTGGCATGGCCTATGTGACTTTCATCATATACGGTTACACCACAAACGTAAATTCTAACCGTTCCTGACGTTTCTAATTCCTTTTCTGTATTTGATAGGGTGTCAAAAATTTTCAAGCCATCTCACATCTGTTTTTTATAATTGGCAGGCTTTTGGAGTTATTCTCTTGTGTTCGCTTTTTTTGTACAGTTTGTGGATTTTCTCAACAATTGAAAGTTCGATGCCAGTAAAACTTGCAGTCTCTTTTGGAGATAGATTCTTGTCAACCAAACAGTGAAGCGTGGCATCAATTTCCTCATAACTTAATCCAAGCTCAGATTCTGCAAAGTGACTCTGCCATAGGCCTGGGCTGCTCTTTTTTGATATTATAGAATCAAGAACACCAAGAAATTTTGCAAATTCTCTGATCTGGCTTTTGTACAAAGAAACTATTGGTAACAAGTCAGCCCCTCCATCACCAAACTTTGTGAAATAACCGATCAAAAACTCGCTTTTGTCACTTGAACCAAGCACTAGATAGTTTTTGGTATTTGCGTAATAATACAAAATATTTGCTCTTATTCTAGCTCTAAGATTCCCAAGTGCTAGAGGATTTGGTTCTAGATATTTTGAGTATTCGTTGTGAACATAACTAATATCAATGAGCTCGTATTCGATTCCAAGCTCATCTATAAGCTTGAGCGCATCTTCAGTATCGACTCTTGGTGTAATTTTTGAATCCGGCATGATAAGGGCAAGTGATTTATTTTTAAGCGATTTTGCACACAGCGTGGCAATAACAGCAGAGTCTATTCCACCACTTAAGCCAAAAATGACTCCAGAAGCCTCTCTTTGTGTAACTTCATCTACAAGAAATTCCTCAATCTTTTTTTGTATTGCATGGTAGTCTTTTTTTGTAAGCTCTTCAAGGATAGCCTGATTCAACAATTCTTAAACCGGTTTATTGGAATTAAACCTATCAGACATCAATATAGAGGCCGTCGCTTTTTGCCTCAACCTTGTAGGTCTTAAGTTTGACCCCTTTGATGTAATCTAAAAGATCACCTGTTTTAATGTTGTAATGCCAAAAATGCAAAGGACATTCAACTACGTCCCCCCCTAGTTTTCCAGGTGCAAGAGAACCATCTTGGTGTACACATATTGCATCAAGACCATGAAAGCCGTTTTGGTTAAAGATTGCAATGCGTTTTCCATCAACTAAGAATTCTTTGCCTATTCCTTGTGGAATGGCATCTTTTTCAGCAATCTTTTTCCAGACCATATTTTTCAAACCAAGATTTGATCAATATTTAGATTGTTATTTTGATAGTATTTTATACCTCATCATTTTGAGACCCATTGTATGAGTAAGATAAAAGATCCAAAGCTTGCACAAAAAGGCAAACTTTCTTACGAATGGGCAAAAAGTCACATGAAGATTCTTACAAATACTGTTGATCGACTAAAAAAATCACAACCACTAAAGGGTATCAGACTAGGGGTGTGTTTACATATTACAAAAGAGACTTCGGTGTTGTTAATGGGCGCAAAAGCACTTGGAGCTCAAGTCAGTGCATGTGGTGCAAATCCACTTTCAACACAAGATGATATCGCAGCTTTTCTTGCATCAAATGGTATTCACATTTATGCATGGGCAGGCCAAACCACTAAAGAGTATCACTGGTGTATAGAAAAGATGCTTGGCCACAAGCCGCAAATTTTGACCGATGACGGTTCTGACTGTCATAGCACAGTTCATGGTAATTCAAAATTTTCCTCACTGAAAATAATGGGCGGAACTGAAGAGACCACAACTGGTGTAATAAGACTAAAAGCTTTGGAAAATCAGAAAAAGCTACGTTATCCTGTAATTGCAGTAAATGATGCTTACACAAAACACATGTTTGATAACCGATACGGCACTGGCCAGAGCACAATTGATGGATTCTTTAGGGCAGTAAACTTGCTTTTTGCTGGTAAGCGTATTGTCATTGCGGGCTATGGCTGGGTAGGAAGAGGAGTTGCCTCAAGGGCACATGGATTGGGCGCCAAGGTCTATGTGACAGAAGTAGACCACATACGAGCCTTAGAGGCTCACATGGACGGTTATGAGGTTCTAACAATGGATGAGGCTGCAAAAATTGGAGATATGTTCATCACAGCTACAGGTCAGACTGGTGTGATAAGAAAAGAACACATAATGAAAATGAAAGAAGGTGCAATAATGGGAAATGTAGGTCACTTTGATGTTGAAGTAGATGCCAACTTTTTACTAAATGAATCAAAATCCGTAAGAGAAGTAAGACCACACCTTGATGAATGTGTACTCAAAAATGGAAAACGTGTTTATCTTATTGGAAAGGGAAGAATCGCAAACCTTGTTGCAGCAGAAGGTCATCCCCCCGAAGTGATGGCTCAGTCTTTTTCAAATCAACTTCTTTCCATGATACACATAGCAAAAAATCACAAAAAAATAGGAAAGAAAGTGATAACAGTACCACATGAGATAGACAAGCAAATCGCAGTTGATGCCCTAAAGGCAACGGATGTCAAAATTGATACACCAACAAAAGCCCAGCTAAAATATGCCAAAAGTTGGGGATAGCTTAAATTCGCCTCATACTTCACAGATCTAATGAACAACAAGGCTATCATAACTAGCGCATTACCTTATGCAAATGGCGAGATTCATCTTGGTCATGTAGCATCAACATACTTGCCTGCAGATGTAACTACACGATTTTTGAAACAAAACGGAGTAGAAGCATACTATATCTGTGCATCCGATGACTATGGTACACCAATTCTAATTCAAGCTGAAAAAGAAAAGAAAAACCCTGAAGAATATGTCAAGTTCTGGAATAAGCGCGACCTTGAAGATTTCACCGCGTTTGGTATAAAATTTGACTTCTTTTACAGGACAAGCTCTCCTGAAAACATAGAATTTGTCCAGCATGTATTCAAAAAGTTACTTGAAAATGATCACATCTATGAAAAGGAAATAATCCAGTTTTATTGTAAATTTGACAAGAAATTCCTGCCTGACAGATATGTAATTGGAACATGTCCTTATTGCAAGGCTGAAGACCAATATTCTGACCTTTGTGAAAAGTGCGGAAGAGTTCCAGCCGAGATAGAAAATCCACGATGTGCCATGTGCAAAAATCCGCCCGTGAAAGAAAAGACAAAGCACTACTTTTTCAAACTTACAAATTTCATAAACGACTTGACTGGTTGGCTTGAAGAAAATCAACACCTGCAAAAGGACGTAAAAAAATATGTTCAAAACTGGATTCGTGATGGACTGGTAGATTGGGACATTACAAGAGACATAACATGGGGAGTTCCAATTCTTTTGCCAGAAGCCAAGGGAAAGGTGTTTTACGGCTGGTTTGATAACCACCTTGCATACATTTCATCCTCACTCAAGTTTCTAAACGACAAGGGAATTGATGGCAAAAAATTTTGGAACTCTGCTGATATTTACCATTTTATTGGAAAAGATATCGTGTATCACCACTATCTGTTTCTGCCTGCCATGAGAATTGGTATAAAAAAAGAGTACAAGCTGCCTGACTACATCCCAACAAGAGGGCATCTAATGTTGCAGGGAAAAAAGATCTCAAAGAGCAGAAACTGGTACATAGGACTAAAAGAATTTCTTAGCTTGTATCCAGCTGATTACCTGAGATTTTATCTCACATCAATCACTCCACACAGTCAAGATGACCTTAATTTTGATTGGGAAGAGTTTTCTGCAAAAATAAATTCAGAGCTTATAGGAAACGTTGGCAACTTTGTAAACCGTGCCTTGGGATTTACACAAAAGACTCTGGGGGGTATAGTTCCAGCAGGTGATAAATTTGACTCTGTTGATCAGCAAGCCATTGATAAAATCAAGCAGCTGTCAGCAGATGTGGGCAGCTTGTTGGAACAAAACCATCTTGATAGGGCACTCAAAAAGATATTGGAATTTTCAGCTCACTTTAACCAATATTTCCAACAAAAAGAACCATGGAAGGGTGGTGCTGGTACAAACAATTGCATTTACATCTCAGTGAATGCGGTTCGCAGTCTTGCTATTGCGTTATTGCCGTTTATACCAGATTCTGCAGAAAAGATATGGAACCAGCTTGGCATGAAAGAAAAACTTAGCGAGAAATCATGGGACTCTATTTCAGAGTTTGATTTAAAACCAAACCACAAGCTTGGTGCAGTTTCTCCACTGTTTAAGAAAGTAGAAGAATCAGATATCAAGAAACATAAAGCAAAGCTTGGCTTTGAATCATAAATTACAAGGAGCATCTTATTGAAAAAAGTTAGAGCTTGCCCCATATGTCCCGCTTGTGGTTCAAAAAAATTTGAGCGGTTAAAGACAAAAGAAACAACAGTTAGATGTACAAAATGCGGAAAAGAA
>CAYZOW010000049.1:0-7062 GCA_964480245.1 uncultured Nitrosopumilaceae archaeon
AGGAAGACACATGGGATGGGGACAAATTGGCCAACATAGAGCAAGTGGTCACAAGGGCGGTCTTGGCAGATCTGGTATGCACAAACACCATTTTATCAGAATGCTTCTAACAGATCCAAATCATTTTGGTCATGATTCTACTCACCCACCTCACCCAAATCTTGTAAAAAAATGGATTAGTGTAAGGGACATAGACTCTTTCTATGCGAAATTTGGAAAACAAGAAGGAGTAAAAAAGGTAATAGATCTCAAAGGACTTGGTTACGACAAGCTTCTAGGGGGAGGCCAGACCAAGAATGCTTACACTATCAAAGTGGACAGATTCTCTGCTTCTGCAGAAGAAAAAATAAAACAAGCTGGGGGCGAGGTGCTTGCAGTGGCATGACTTTAGAAGGAACACCAACAAGTCTTTTAAAAAGAATAATAGGAAAAGCTGAAATCTACATACCGCAGGTTCCCAAACCAAAAAAGAAACTCTCCTTGCAGGTTCGCCTTGCGTGGTGTGGACTAGCACTTTTTATCTATATGATAATGTCTCAGACACCACTTTATGGAGCCACAACCCCTGCGTTTGATTTTCTTGCATTTGCAAGAGTAATCTTTGCATCTCAACAGGGAACACTTACGGAACTTGGTATAGGCCCTATTGTTACTGCAGGACTCTTAATGCAGCTTTTAAAAGGTTCTGAAATCTTTAAGCTTGATTTTAAGAAACCAGAGGATCGAACTCTGTTTCAAACTGCTACAAAACTAGTAACGTATATTGTAATTGTTGCTGAATCAATACTGTACGGTATATCTGTTTATGGCCCAGGACTTCCATCGCCAGAGGCAGGTTACATATTGATTGGACAGCTTATGGCAGCATCAATTATAATCATGCTTTTGGACGAGCTCATTCAAAAGGGGTGGGGACTCGGAAGTGGAATCAGTCTTTTCATAATGGCCGGTGTAACGCAACAAATACTATGGAGTTTGTTTAGTCCAATTCCTGCTGGGGATGGAGGAACTGTAGGTGTAATACCATACCTCGGTACTTCGCTTGTACAGGGAGATATATTAGATGTACTTTTCAGGTCTAACCAACTACCAAGCATCTTCGGGCTGTTTCTGACAGCCGGAATTTTGTTGATTCTGGTTTACACACAGGGAATAAAGATTGAGATACCAATTATCTCTACAAAGTATAGAGGATTTTCTGCCGTTTATCCGATTAAAATGATGTATGTCTCTAACATTCCTGTTATTTTAGCATCTGCACTAACTGCAAACGCAGTGTTTATGGGCCAACTCTTCTGGGCAAACTACAATCCAGGTAATAACAACGCTTTTATGAATTTCATTGCAATGTTTGATCCAACAAGTCCATCTACTCCGATAGGAGGAATACTATACTACATTACCCCTCCACGTGGCCTTGATGTCGCAGCGTTGGATCCCATACGGGCAGTAGTATACGTCTTGTTTATGATAGGAATTGTGGTCTTGTTTGGAAGACTATGGGTAGAGCTTGGAGGATTATCGGCAAAGACAGCTGCAAAGAACCTTCTTGACGCTGATGTTCAAGTACCTGGTTTTAGACGCTCAAAACAACCTGTAGAGAACCTACTGGAAAAGTACATTCCATCTGTTACTATAATTGGTTCTATGATTCTTGGCGTACTGGCAGGCGCCTCTGATGTCTTGGGAGTATTTGGATCTGGAATTGGAATGCTGTTGATGGTAGATATTTTGATAAACTATTACAACTTGCTCATTAAAGAACAGGTAGAGACAGTAATGCCAAGGCTTGGTGCATTGCTTGGCAGAAAGTAAGAAAGTAATAATAGTTGGAATACCTGGGGTTGGAAAGACCACAATAGTATCTAAGGTTGTAGAGATATTAAAGGCAAAAAAGATCAGCGTTAGTGTTTCTATCTTTGGAAGCATAATGTTTGAAGAAGCAAAGAAGAAAGGAATCACAAGCAGAGATGAGTTACGTAAACTATCTGTGCCAGAACAAAAGGAGCTTCAATCCATGGCTGCAAAAAAAATTTCTTCGTTGTCAGACGATGTTGTAATTGTAGATACTCATGCATTTATAGCAACAAAAGAGGGCTTTTACCCTGGACTGCCTCATAACGTCTTGGAAATTCTAATGCCTGATAGCTTTATCGTGATTAGTGCAAGGCCAGAAGAGATCTATAACCGAAGAATGAAAGACACAACACGTAATCGTGACATCATATCAATAGACGCAATCAAAAAAGAGCTTGATGTAACAAGTGCTATGCTTTCCACCTGTTCCATTTTATGTGGCTCGCCAATAAAGATGGTACTAAACTCTGAAGGAAAGGTTGATGAGGCTGCTAAAGGAATTGTAAGTGCAATGGGGTACAACAATGGAGCTTAACCTTATTTTTGAATTTTTAAATTCAATTTTACTACAGATTCCTGGTATTAGTAGTGGTCCACTTGGAAGTGCAGATCCGATAGTAAAAGGAATGATTCCGTCCGCAATAGGTATCGTTGGAATTGCAATTGCTCTTAATTTGTTCAACTCTGCAATAAGAAAAAAGATGGTAGATCAAGACAAGCTAAGAAGACTAATAAAAGACACAAGAGCATGGCAAAAAGAAAGAATGATAGCATTTAGAGCAAAAGATCAAGAGAAGATAAACGAGTTGAACAAGAAATCCGCATACATGAACAAAATGAATATGGAACTGATGCAGATGAACATGCGACCAATGATGATCACCTTCATACCGCTCATTCTGATCTTTTACTTTGTACTTCCTCCGCTGTTTGCATATACAGTAGCTGTATCACCAATATCACTTAATTTCATACCAGGTGATTGGTTCCAGCTTACTTGTACTGCAGAAAAAGTAGATGGAAATATATGCAAACATGAAAACGAGATATACTTTTGGGCGTGGTATTTTCTTGCATCTATTGCCTTTAGCGGCATAATAATGAGAGTCACCAAGACAACAATGGATCTAAACTGAGTTGCAAAAATCAGTAATTATTTCTGGTCCACCCGCCATCGGCAAGACTACAATAGCAAAAGGACTAGCAAAGGAGTTTGGTCTGAAATATCTCAGTGGTGGTGATGTGTTAAAAGAACTAGCAACAGAAGAGGGATTTCACACAGGTGGTGACGATTGGTGGGATACATCAGAAGGTATGGAATTTTTGAATCAGCGAAAAACAAATCCAGAGTTTGACAAAAAAGTCGACAGCAAACTAAAAGAACTGTTTTCCAAGGGTGGGGTGATTATAACAAGCTATACACTTCCATGGCTTGTCAAGGATGGGATCAAAATCTGGCTTGCAGGCTTACATGAAAACAGTGCAAAGCGAATGACTACAAGGGATAAACTCTCATTAGAAAAGGCGCTTGAGATAGTAACAAAAAGATATGAAGAAAATAAACTGATCTACAAAAAACTTTACAACTTTGATTTTGGAGACGACCTATCAGTTTTTGATGAAATAATAAACACCGATGGTCTTGGAGCAGGTGAGGTACTTTCCATTGCAAAATCGGCGGTAAGAAAATTACTATGAAACTAAAACAGCTTCAAAATCTCAGAATAATAGATCAGGACATAACAAATGATGCCTATGGTACGTATTATGACAAAAGAACAGTAGAACAGCTTCTAAAATATGGCTTGATACTTTTGGACAAGCCAAATGGTCCTACAAGCCATGAAACTGTAGCTTGGATAAAAAAAATCCTTAATGTTTCAAACGCAGGGCACAGCGGTACACTGGATCCTCAAGTCTCTGGTCTTTTACCAATAGGTCTTGGTGATGCTACCAAAGCCTTGGGTGTTTTGTTGCTAGGTCCAAAAGAATATCATGCACTTGGAAGACTGCATGTGTTGCCTTCACGTGAAAATCTTGAATCTGTCTTGAAACAATTCCTTGGAAAAATTTACCAAAAACCACCACAACGTTCTTCAGTATCAAGACAGACAAGGATTAGGAATATCTACGAGATTGATGTGATTGAGCAAAAAGAGCGACTCCTGCTCTTGAGAATATTGTGTGAAGCTGGAACATACGTTAGAAAAATTTTCTATGATATGGGAGAGATACTTGGTTGTGGTGCAACAATGATTGAGCTGAGACGAAGCCGCGTTGGACACTTTACAGAAGATTCTAACCTTGTTAAGATGCACGATATTGTTGACGCATACGCATTATGGAAGGAAAAAGGTGATGATTCTAAACTCTTACGGCAAATAATGCCAATAGAACATGCATTAAGTGAGATAAAATCGGTTGTAATCAGGGATTCTGCAGTAGACGCATTATGTCATGGAGCGCAGCTTGCAATCCCTGGCATTTTAGAAATTTCGCCAAATATTGCAAAAGGGGATTTTGTGGGAATATACACACAAAAAGATGAAATAGTTGGACTTGCCGAGGCAATTTTGTCCGAATCTGAAATTGTAGAAAACACAAAGGGATTTGCATTTAAGATAAAGAGAATTATCATGGCACCAAACACATATCCTAAAAACTGGCGCTCAAAAACTGTCGTTAACAAATAAAAAGGAAGCAAATTTACTTTTTAGGGTTGGTTCCAAAAGGCGCTATGATTGGACTTGGTTTGGGAGTTGCTGGTGCTATTGTGATAGGGCTCTTTTTTGCAAACATGGCTAACCAAGCTCCAACACTTGTGTACGTTGAAGGCTCATCTCTTTCTATTATAACAGAAAAGACAAATTTTGAGCTTGGTGAACCAATTAACATCAGAATAATAAACTCTGGAACCGAACCTCTGACATTCTCAGATTCTTCTTATGGGATGAAGATAGTTGGATTGGATGGCAGAATACTTTATTCCCCACAATCACTACAGGTAATCTCTATACTTGAACCAAAAGAGGAAAAAATGTTTGTCTGGGATCAAACAAAGTCTGATGGCGATAAGATAATTGATGGTAGATACAAAATTGTTTCAAGTGTCATTGCAGCCGGAGAAAATGTCTTGACAAAATCGCTTACAATAAATGTACTCAAATAACTAAATTTGATTGTCTTTTTTACTAACTAAATAACGTAATTAATGAAGCTCCTATTGAAGAAAGCACCCCAACAAATTGTGTTACTATGTCATTTGGACTGCCTTCTCGTTCCTTCTGGGGGGAAATCTCCTCAGTTAAGATAGCCACACTTTGAGGTTCTGCTTCAGAAAGTAGCAAACCTGATGAGGCACTTGCCTTTTCTTTGTTGTTTAATACAGTCACATACTGTGGATCAATTTCCAGGGCTTTATCATAGTACGATATTGCTTCTTGATAGTTACCAAGACTTGCAAGTGAGCTACCCTTGTTGTTTAAAGCAATCACATATTGTGGGTTAATTTCTAAGGCTTTATCATAGTACAATATTGCTTCTTGATAGTTGCCAAGGCTTGCAAGTGCTGATCCCTTATTAATTAATGCATGAATATTTTTTGGATTTAATTCCAAAGTCTGATCATAATAAGATATTGCATATTTATACTTGCAAAGGTGTGCAAAAGCAGGTCCTGGACTATTATAATGTGAAATTACATCTTCGTAAGTACCCTTTTCACAATTTACACTACTATAGAAATATACCATGTTTTCATCTTTTTTATTTAGCTTATCATTTGCGTAATTGGTTTCAATTTTGTTAACTAGATCATCTAATACATCTAGTTTATCAGTTTTTGACTTTTTTGTTTCCAAAATCTTTTTTGGTGGTGTTACTATGTTTGAAGAAGCTGTGTTTTGTGGACCTTGCTTTGATACCTCGATATAATCATTTAATGAATCTTCGACGAGTAAAACAAATGTCTTTTCAGAAATATTTCCTTCAAACAAGTCTTCAATCATAAACCCTAGCGAAGTTTCATTGTCTTCAATCCACTCAGCAAGCAAATCTTTGGAAATTGCAATATCATTAGTATTTATCAAATCTCTTTGTAGTAAATCTCTGAAAAATGACACTAATTCACTGTCGTTACCATCCAAATAATGCCATGTTGCCAATTTTTCCAGATCTGATTCTGAAAACAAGAAGGAATCTGAAGTTGTTTCATCTATAACTGGCGACTGTATTTTTTCAATAAACTCTATAATGAGACTCTGTTTAGTCTCAGGACCTCCATATTGCGCTGTTATTAAATATGCTCCCTCAACTTTGAAATTTACCTTATATTTTGCCAAAAATGAAGTAGAAAAAGTTAGGTTAGGATTCACATCAACAAGATAAATTCCAGCTGGCATCCCAGAGGGATCAAAAATGGTTATGATCACCTGCGATTCAGAAAATGCAGATACTTTACCACTAATTGTAATTGCATCCTCATCTTGATAGATTTCTTTGTATGATTCAAACGATACAATCTGAGGTGGTAATTCCGCATCCTCTTCGACCACAGGCGTATCATACTCTATTTCGAATAGATCATTTTCTATCTCAAAGATTGTTTCAGAATTCAGCTTTCCATACTCAGCTGTTATTTGATATATACCAGGTTTTTCATAAAATGGAATATCAGCCATTATTGTTTTAGAGAATTGATTATTTTCATCCAACTCTACATTATACGCTCCAAGAATTTTTCCATCAGGATCGAAAATTCTTAGCGCCATCACAGGCATCTTTCTTTCTGTAATTTCACCTGAAATTATAATGGGTTCTTCAGGTTGATATGATAGCTTATCAGTTGAAATTAATATTGTCCCTACAATGTTATCTTGCTCTTCTGCTGAAACTAGATCTGAACCTACTCCCAAAATTAGGATCGCAAATAAAAAAGCGCTGACTAATATTTTTTGGAGCACATGAGAGCGAATCGTTGTTTAATATTTAATAATTAAGTAGAAATCATACTGATGATTAAAAGCTTATATTGAAATTAAAGCAGCGTTGAAGGTCAATTCAAAGAACAATTTAGACACGCTGTAATCCCAAATAACGTAATATATAGTCAATAAAACGAAAATGAGTTTGGCGAAAAACAACTGCCGGGATCGCCTAGCCTGGTAGGGCGCGCGCCTGGAAATGAATTTACCATAAAGCGCGTAC
>CAYZOW010000050.1:0-6964 GCA_964480245.1 uncultured Nitrosopumilaceae archaeon
GTGCTTTTTCCAATGGGCTTTCACTATACAGGCACTCCGATTCTTGGGATAGCAAGACGCGTACAAGAAGGTGACAAGGAATTGATTGAGGCATTTCGTACGCTTTACAAGGTATCTGAACAAAACATAAAAGAATTTTCAGAGCCAGTAAAAATTGCAAGTTATTTTCATCAAGAAATAAAGTCAGGCATGTTAGAAATGGGATATTCCATAGATTGGAGAAGAGAATTCACAACAATTGATCCTGTATATAACAAGTTCATAGAGTGGCAATTCCGAAAACTAAAAAATAAAAACCTAGTGATACAGGGTTCTCATCCAGTTGGTTGGTGTCCAAAAGACCAGAATCCAGTATCACAGCACGATACTTTGGGAGATGTAGAACCAAGATTTACAGAATATATTCTTGTCAAGTTCAAGTATGAGAGGTATATCATACCTACCGCAACACTAAGACCAGAAACTATATTTGGTGTGACAAATCTCTGGATAAATCCAACTGTAACATACAAGATTGTTGACGTTGATGGTGAAAGATGGATTGTTAGCACAGAATGCGCTCGAAAACTAGAGTTTCTGAACAAAAAAGTTGTGCTTGTAGACGAAATTAAGGGAATCGATCTTGTCGGTAAAAAAGTGAAGGTTCCAGAAAGAAGTGAGGAAGTAATAATATTACCAGCAAGTTTTGTTAAAAGTGAAAATGGTACAGGGATTGTGATGTCAGTTCCAGCGCATGCACCATTTGATTATCAAGCGTTAGAAGACATCAAGAAAGATGGGAAAAATATTGACCAAAATCTTTTGAATTTTGCTAAATCAATAAAGCCAATATCAATAATACACACAGAGGGATATGGAGAAATCCCTGCTAAAGAAGTTACAGAAAGGTTAAAGGTAGAAAACCAGAGTAGCCCGAGTCTTGAAGATGCTACAAAAGAGCTCTATAGCAAAGAATTCTATGAAGGTAAGTTAAAACAGAATACAGGTCAGTTTGCAGGAAGAACTGTTGTTGATGCAAAGGAAGATGTCAAAAAGTGGATTTTGCAGAACAATAATGCTGATATTTTATTTGAACTAAATGATGGGCCAATCAGATGCAGATGTGGGGCTGAGTGTGTTGTTAAGATACTAAATGATCAATGGTTTTTGGATTACTCTAACAAAAACTGGAAAAAAGACGCTCATTCTTGCATCAATAACATGAAGATTCTGCCGGAGGAGATACGTAGTGAATTTAATTATGTAGTAGATTGGCTACGTGAAAGAGCTTGTGCAAGACAGCATGGTCTAGGAACAAAGTTGCCTTGGGACAAAGATTGGATAGTGGAAAGCCTATCTGACTCTGTAATCTACATGGCATATTATATTCTAGCAAAATATGTAAACAAGAATCAGATTGTAGCCGAGAATGTTAATGATGGGTTTTTTGATTATATATTTTTTGGAGACGGGAATGCTAAGAAAATTGTTTCTGAATGTAAAATCACAAAAGAACTTTTAGAGCAAATAAGAGACGAGTTTGCATATTTCTATCCTGTGAATGCTAGGCATTCAGGTAGAGACCTTGTTCCAAATCATCTGACGTTTTTTGTATTCAACCATATTGCAATTTTCCCAAAAAAATACTGGCCAGAAGAGATCATAGTTAATGGTTCTGTTCTGATGGATGGAAAAAAGATGTCAAAATCAATTGGTAACATAATACCACTTCGTGATGCGATAAGAACCTATGGTGCGGATCCTATAAGACTAGCTATTCTGATTTCTGCAGAGCTCTTGCAAGATGCTGACTTTAATCTAGAGGCAGTGAGAGGAATTAAAAACAAGCTTGAAAACATGTTAGAAGATTGTTCTAAATACAAACTAAAACCAGCCACTAACCTCCAACAAGAGGAGAGATGGCTTCAGAGTAGATTACAACAGCTCATTTCAGAGATCACAGTGTCTATGGAGAAAATGAGATTGCGAGAAGCGTTACACTATGTTTTGTATGAATTTGATTCTGATATACAATGGTATCAAAAGAGAATAGATGCCAAAAATAGAGATGATACAACAGGCATGTTACAGGAGGTATTATCTGCAAGAGTTGCTATGCTTTCTCCATTTGCACCTCACATTGCAGAAGAAATGTGGGAAAAATTAGGAAATACTGATTCCGTATCAAAAGCAGCGTGGCCGTCTGCCGTCGATAATAAAATAGACATTGCGTCCATTCAATCAGAAAATCTTCTAAAGTCAACCATGGAAGACATAAAAAATATACTCAAAGTAACTAAAATAACGCCAAGAAGAATTATTATTTATACATCAGATTCTTGGAAGATTAAGGCCTACCACAAGATTCTTGCAAATATAATAAAAGGCAAGTTAAACATAGGGGTTTTGATGAAATCATTAATTGCAGATAAGGAAACAGAGCTTGTAAAAAAAGATCCAGATTTTGTTAAAAAAACTGTCAATGACATATTATCTGAACCTGCGATGGCACGAGAAGCAAAAGCAAAGATTGGTCTTGTTGATGAAAAAAAGATCCTTTCCGAGTTGGATTCGCTTGTGCAAAAAGATTTTGGTGTAACTATTCAGGTATTTTCAGAATCCGATCCAGAAAAGTATGATCCAAAGAACAAGGCTAGGACTGCAAGACCATTTAAGCCAGCCATATTAATCGAATAAGACCCTATTCCTCTAATTAGTTTTGAATATGATTTAAAGCGTCAAAAGAAGACTACACCTTTTATTAGGTATTTTTTAGAATAAGGGTTAATTGAAAATTGCAGTTGTAGGTATAGGAGTTGCTGGAGGTTATCTTCTTTCTAGACTAAAAAAGGAACATGAAGTAGTAGGGTTTGAAAGATCCTCTGAAGAGACACATGATTCCATATGTGCATGGGGTGCAAGTAAGGGACCAATGCAAAAATTTGCACAAAAGTGTAACCTTGATTTTAATGATTATGTAATCCATGACGGAAAAAACATGTACATAGATATGAATTCTGAAAGATTCAACATAAAGCTGATGGGTCTATGCACGTATGATAAAATTGGCCTCATAAAAGACATGGCTAAAGGATGTAAGAGCCATTACAACACTGTACCAAAGCTTGCTGATTTGGAGTCAGAGTTTGATCTTATCGTGGATTCAACTGGTTTTTACAGAACTTATCTTCCAAGACCTGCCAGAGACTTTTATCTGCCCACCTATCAGCACAAGATAGAATATGAGGATCAAGTTCCCTTTGATGATTTTTACCTAAAGCCATTTTCTTCCATTAGTGGATATTTTTGGTATTTCCCATTAGATAAGAAGCATGCTCACATAGGTGCAGGAGACAAGAACCGAAGACATGTAGAAGAGACTAATGAATTTGTAAAAAAGCATGGTGGAAAGATAATCAAGACAGTTGGAAGACCAATACGTCTTGCAACTCCAGATATGTGTGAGCCGTTTTACCATGGAAAAGTAGTTGGTGTTGGAGAATCAATAGGTACAGTTTTTCCACTTTTTGGGGAGGGAATAATACCAAGTATGACCTGTGCAGACATATTCATAGAGAATATTGGTAACAACAAAAGCTATAGAGAGCAGGTGCTTGAGAAATTTGCCATATATCCAAAGGTATTGGCATTTGTTAGAAACAAGATGGATAGCAAGTTTGGTATGCTAAAGCATTTTGCAGATCTTATAGCTATATACAGGTACATGAAAAAGAATGAAAAAAGATTTGGAATGGAAATTCGTATAGGCGATATGATGAAAGTCGCAAGGGCCTAGATATTCATAGTAACAAAACCAAAGTTTTCTCGTACTGTTCTGTTTGAAGACATGTTGTAGTCATATATGATTTTAGAGTAATCTAGAAGAACGTTTTTCATTGGATCTATAGATTTTGCAAGATAAAATCCGGGGCAGTCTCCTGTAAACTGAAAAGTAGCATGAACTCTTGCTTTTCCATTTTCATTTTCAAGCCAAGAAGAAAATGGATACAGATAACAAACACCAGGTCTTCCAGGGTGCAAACCGCAATAGCCTTTTTCATCCAAAAATCTACATTGAATGTGAGTTCCATCCTCTGCGACAGTTTCATCCTTTTTTCTCTTTAGATTAATCATAGTCATGATAGTGTTTGTGTTACCAGATGGGCCGTTTTCCTGCCACGTAGCAATGTTTGTCTCGTTTTTTATAAAAGTCGATGTTTGTTTGTATTTTAGACTCTTTCCAATTGTGATAAGATCATCTGAAGTGAGTGGCAACCTACCTTGCCTGTTACAGCAGTTGTGACAATCAGGCCAATAGCACTTCCAAAGAATGTAGCTGTCTTCTTTTGTCAGATATGGAATATAAAATATAACATCCTTTACCTTTACTACGAATTCTGAAACGTCATCACACTGCCCCAAAATGAAATTTCGTATAATTGGATCAACATCCCATTCCTTTGATAAAAGATCAAGTGATTCTTCAAGTTCTCTACGCATCAACTAATAAATCACGATTAAACTTTTGAATGTTGTTAATGTTAAGAGAGAAAGGTAAGTATGCTTCTGCTACTGAAAACAGAAGATTTGTATGGGAGAAAGTCATGTGGCCTCTAATTTTAGAATTGAACAGTATCAGCTTTACAGTGATGCAATATAAGAAAAAACGTGATCAGATATGCAAAGAGCTAGACATTCCACCATCAAGAATAGCTGGAGGTTTTGTATCTCTTTTATTAAAGGGAATACTCTACAAGGAGAATGATCTTTATTCAATCCATTACAGATTGATACCATATATGAGACTCAAAGCTGATTGTGATTATGCAACTGCAGTACGCGAAACTATTACCAAATAATTATATTCTCAACTAATCAAAGTCGCATTAGTAGCCCGATAGTCTAGTGGCCAAACAATTTTGGGTTAGGGATTCCAGGCTCTGGATCTTATGAGAGGATACCTGGGGACGGCAGTTCGAATCTGCCTCGGGCTACTTTTCTGTTTGCAAAAAATAATCCGCTTATCGTGAAGCCATTGCTATTCTTTCAAGCTCATTTTTCTTTTTTATAGAAGGAGCGTTCATGTCATTTTGTGCAGCCAATATTAAGTGCTCTGCAAGGTTTTCTTCTATTGCCTTTGGATTTGAAAATGAAGCATCTCTTACACCTTCTGCAATGAATCTTAATGCAAGATCTACTCTTCGCAATGGAGCTACGTCCACTGATACATGATAGACTGTACCTCCATAGACTATTCTTGTTGTATCTTCGTTGGGAGCAGAGTTTTCAATTGCTCGTACCAAGACCTCGATCGGATTTTTACCTGTTTTTAGATGTATGATTTCAAGTGCGGCCTTTACTGTCTTAATTGCACGAGTTTTCTTACCACCCATCCTGCCAGTGTTTTTTGCATATCTTTTTCCAAAGTGTAAAAGCTTGTTTGCAAGTCTTTCAACTATGTTAACTTCGGCTTTATTGAAGCGCTTTAACGCAGAACGACCGAAGGTCAAAGGCATTATGATCTTATTTATTGATATAGCATTTTTTAATCCTGGATCTTTTATTTCAATATTTGATAGATCCCATTTTCTAAAAAGTAGAAGATTTGCTGTTTCTGCCATGTTTATCTCCTTGGTTTCTCTTTCTTTCCATAAACGAGTTCTTTTAGCGACGTTCCATTCACTTTAAACACTTTCCATCTTACACCAGGAATATCTCCCATTGCACCACCCATAGACGCACCCATTCCCTCCACATGCACTTCATCGTGTTCATCTACGAAGTTCATTGCACCGTCTTTTGGTAAAAATGCGGTGACAGTTTTTCCATTTTTTATAAGTTGAACACGCACACACTTTCTTACTGCAGAGTTTGGTTGTTTTGCTTCAATGCCTACTTTTTCTAAAACAATTCCACGAGCCTGTGGGGCACCACCTAATGGACTTGCTTTTTTGTCAAGACCCAAGTTTCTCCTTTTGTAAGTACCTATAGCCCATCTTTGTTTCTTCCTTTTATCTTTTAGAACTCTACCAGCAAACAGACCAAGTGGTGACTTTGACATGTATTCACTCCATTATTTGTTGTGGGCTTTGTATTAGAACACTGGAAATTTGAAAGTATCTTTTAGCAAGAAGTCTTGCCTTTTCAGCGTTACGACCTTCTCGCCCAACCACTATACCTTTCTTTTTTGGATCAACCATAACTATTGCCTGCATAGAACCATCAAGTCTCTTGTTTATTTTTACTTCTGAGACAAGTTTAGGGTTTAACATGTTTTTTAGAAACTCTGTTGGATCTTCTGAATATTCGACAAGCTCAACATTTCTTTTTACTACATTCTGCAAGTTTCGGATGGTGATACCGCCCTTTCCAATTGCAAGACCCATCTTACCCTGGTTTACAACAAATATGACTCTGTCAAGTTTCTCGTCTTCAATGCAATCACGTGCTGTTGCGCCAGTAACATTTTGAAATAGTGACATCAGTTTGATTTGATCAGTAGTGAGTTTGATTGTCTCCGTCATGCCTATGCCTATTTTAAACTCGTTGCCTTTGTGGGCTCATTTAAATCTTCATAAAAAATTGTGTGAAAACAAGACATTTATTGTTGGTTCTCCTGTTCCGCTTCCTTCAAAATTGATTTGAGATTTGCCTCACTCAAATTTTTCAGCGAAATGGCGGAGATTCTAAACTGTGTGCTACAAAGTCTTCCAAGTGCAACAGATGAACCCTTGAAATTCAAGGTTGGCACTTTTGAATTCTTGGCGTTCTCCAATATTTTTTGTAGCATATTTTGTTGGACAGATTCCGATAATACTATTAGCTTAGAGTTTTTCATAGAACCAATAACTTCTTTAGCGCCAAACGAGCATTTGTTGTCTTCCATAGCGTCTTTGATCACTTTTTCTAAAAGCTTAGCCATCCTCTACCACCTTCATGTATAGATCTACAGTTCCTGTTCCGATAGGTATGTTTCCACCGACGA
>CAYZOW010000051.1:0-6652 GCA_964480245.1 uncultured Nitrosopumilaceae archaeon
CAAAAGATGGTAGAGAGTCAAACTAGATCAGCTTTTTTTAAATTAGCTCAAGAATTTACAGTAGCTAATGTTCCAAAATACAAAACTTTACAACAACAAAGGCATATGTTGCCAATAGCTGTTTCATCAAACAGATACAATGATACCAATAAGAAGATAGATAACAGATTCAGGTATCACGAATTCATATAGAGCTAAGAATTCTAGAGAAGAACCAAGAAGATAAAGCAATTGATAGGTTTGAAAAAGCTTGGCATCATGCACTTAGTTCAAATGTTAAATAAAAGAGAGATTTTCTTTCAGACATGAACTGTAGAAGATGCCATCACACCGACCAAGCGCATGAAACATCTGAAAATAGCCCATCACTTGCAAAGGCTGGAAAATGTCTTATTCCTCAGTGCACATGCAAACAATACCTTGACACCATAGAAGAGATTGACGAAGATTTACTCTAAATATGCAGCAAAAATGAACATGCCACTTTGTGAGGCATCAAGATGTAATTTCTCATCTAGTTCAACTGGCGGATTTTTCATCTGCGATTCCGTCTCTTTCATTTCTTTAAATTCGGCTTGCTTGTGTTTTAATATCTTGTCTGAAAAGTATGGATCCTGCCCTATTGCCAAAACAAGCAGACCAATGATGGCAAGAGAACCAGCGACTGCCACCATAGCCCAGCCTACTGCTCTGTGATTATGAGGATCCTTCATTTGCTTCAAAGCAACGCCAACCAGAATTTAATCTTTTATTCATCAGATCTCAACATAATAACATGCAGTGCCCCTGTTGCGGTGCCAAAATGGAAAAAGTGCAAGAGCTTGAAAATAGCTACCTTATGAAATGCACACAGTGTGGCTTGAGTGATACTAGATTAAAGTGATGAGTTTACTTTTTATTTTCTATCTTGAATAGCTGTAGCATGAGCAGATCTAGCGCTTTTTTAAGGTGATCAAATTCGTTTAGGGAGTGCATCTGGGTCTCAACAAGCGTCCTTAGCACTTGGACAAGTGATTTTTGAAAGTTGTCTGTTGTCGAGGCCTCAAGGGCGTTTAATCTTGAAAGCATTATATCAAGTTCTTTTTTTGCCTTCTGGGCTTTAGATTCGGGTTTTGACACAGTAAGTATTTTTTGCCATAATATATGAAGATAAAGTTAAAGCACGTACGGTAAAAGCAGATTTTGTGATCGAAGAAAAACTTGTTACTTTAAACATCACACTCCCTAGTCCTCCAAAATCTGCTGGTTCCTATGTAGCTGTGGTAATAACTGGCAAGCTTGCATTTGTGTCTGGGCAGATCCCAATAAAAGATGGCAAGGTAATCTATGCTGGTAAAGTATCAAGGGATTTATCAGTTGAAGATGCCCAAAAGGCTGCAAGACTTTGTGTAATAAACGCACTTGCCCAGCTTAAAGCTGAACTTGGGAGCCTGGACAGAATTTCTAAAATTGTTCGAGTATCAGGATTTGTAAACTCGCCTCCTGAATTTACAGACCAACCAAAAGTGATCAATGCTGCATCAGACTTGCTTTTTGAAATTTTTGGACAAAAAGGTCAGCACACAAGAATTGCCGTTGGAGTTTCAAGTCTTCCACTAAATTCTGCAGTCGAAATTGATCTAATAGCAGAAATCAATTGAGTTTTGAATTGAGTTTTTTTAGAAATATGGTCATCTTATCTTTTGGAATCACTGCACCGCACGCCTTGTCATGCCCTCCGCCAGAGCCTCCAAGTTCGGTGGCAAGTGGATTAACAATTTTCCCCAGATGAATCTTGCATGTTCTAGAACCACGTATTGAGACTGCATAGATGCCGTTATCTTCTCTGAACTTGTATGAGACCCCGACGTCTTTTCCTGACATGCCTAAAACAAAGTTAACAACCATGCCTGCACCAGAGTCAGTGACTTCCATATACGCAAGATTTTTCATTGTTTTCATGTTTTCTTTTACTTTTTGAATTACACCAGAGATTTTTTCTGCCTGTATACGCGCAAACTCAAAGGCGTTTGGTATATCATGAGGATATTTTGATTCACTTAGCTCATCTACAAGATAAAGAAGGTATTCGTTGTCTTTTTGATGACTAACTATAGTAAATGTAAGAACTGTGGCCTCTAAGAGGGCAAACTGCCTATCAAATTTTTGTAGCATTTTTGAGCCAAGTGGCCTGTCTTCCATATAGTCAGTTATTGCAGCACATGCAGCTATGAAGGCACTGTGGTCGTTAAGCTTTGATTTAAAAGCGTCGTATACTTGAACTGTTGTACACTCTGCAATATTATGGATTAGCTTGACTTTTAGTTTTCTTATTTGTTTTTTTATTTTTTCATCCAAATCATGATGGTCAATGTATGTTATTGAAACACGTTTTTTTCTAAGGTCTGCCAATAGGTTCAAAAATTGTTCTTGGTTTGTCTTGCTTAGTCCCAAATCACAGATGTAGAGGGTTTTTAGGGATTCGTTATTTCTGAGATGTTCAAGCTCATTCATTAAACCTGGGTAATCTACTAGTTTTGTTTCTCCACCAAATGCTTGACGTACAAGCGATGCAGCACTTATACCGTCGGCATCTTCTTTATGAGATACACATACAACTTTTCTTGCCATTGAATAATCAATGACATTACCACCCTCATTTAAACTAAAAAACAATCAGACAGATTTCTTGGTTCTCATGTAAAGCCTAAACCTAGAAACAAGATTCTGATGTCCTGCCACATCTTGCAAAACAACACAATACATATCATAAAATGATATTCCTAGCAATCCTGCTTCTTTGTCAAGCTGAGCTATCTCTTCAAGTATATCTGGGTCTGTTGATTGTATCACAAAATCATCGACGAGCTTTATGAAATCCCGTTCTAATTCGGCCATTTTCAATTTAACCTGAAAATTTATGCTATATGGGACAAAGTTGCCAGATTAGACAAACTGCTTAATTTTTTAATTAATTTCAGCTTTAGAGTGGTTTTTGTTACGCATAATTTTAATATCCATTTTTTCAAGTTATGGTATAATGGAAACAAGAAACATTGGTCTTCGTAACATAGAAGTGGCTGATACAAAGATTTCTGCAATAGATGGCATAAATGGTAAACTAATCTACAGAGGGTATGATGTTTTGGACTTGGTTAAAAAGTCGACTTTTGAGGAAACCGCATGCATGCTTCTCAACGATGAGCTTCCGTCACAGAGTATGCTTTCTGACTTTTTTGACAACCTTGTGGCAGCCCGCGAAATACCCTCCACTGTAGAAAAAAATCTAAAAAACTTACCTAAAACTGCAAATCCCATGGATGTTTTGCAATCCTGTGTTGCTGAGCTTGCGCTATATGACGATGTCAAGTCGGATGATAAGACTGCAAACTATCATAAAGCAGTAAATCTCATTGCCAAGATACCTACAATTGTAGCCTACTGGGACAGAGTTCGCAATGATAAAGAGCCAGTAAGGCCATCAAAGAAGCTAAACCATGCAGGCAACTTTCTTTACATGCTAACAGGAAAAGAGCCTGATAATGAATTTGCAAGGATTTTTGATATTTGTTTGATTTTGCATGCAGAGCACAGCTTTAATGCTTCAACTTTTGCAGCAAGAGAGGTAGCTTCAACTAGAGCTCACATGTATGCTGCAGTAAGTGCTGCAATTGGAGCCCTAAGCGGCGAGCTACATGGAGGCGCGAACTTTAAGGTAATGCAGATGCTCTTAGATATCAAGACTGAAGATGGAGTAGAACCTTGGATCAAAAAAAGACTTGCAGAAGGTAAAAAAATAATGGGCATGGGCCACGCCGTATACAAAACCTTTGATCCACGGGCCGAAGTATTAAGGGAATTGTCAAAGAGGTTAGCTGAAATAACAGACGAGCCTTGGTATAAAATTACAAAAAGAGTCGAGGATGTAACAGCTGAGGAAATGAAGAAGGTAAAGGGATCTGACATTTTTCCAAACGTCGACCTTTACAGTGCATCAACTTACTATATGCTAAAAATCCCACCTGATTTGAATACACCAATTTTTGCAGTTTCCAGAACAGCTGGGTGGACAGCTCACATCATAGAAGAAAAGTTTGCAGAGGCTGCACCAAAGCCAATGCTTTACAGGCCACAGGCTGTTTATGTAGGAAAGTATTGTGGTCCTTCTGGCTGTGAATACATACCACTTGAAAAAAGACAGCAGTAGCTATTAAAAACGAATCATAATTTTTCGTTTACTTTAATTTATTATCTTAGATTGACTGAGATCTGCATTATGTTAATTAAATTTGAGTAATCTCACACTCAAAATACCTGCATCAATTATATTAACACATAATTTTCCTGTGGAAGAAAAATTTTTTGGTGACATACGATAGACAAACAGAACTTGAAAAATAAATGGAAAATAATGGTAAGGGATTTTTTTCCTCAAAAAGCACATGTTTATAAATTTTTAAAGAATCAGTATTACTGGAATAATACCAAAATAATACTGGAAAAAATTTGAACAATTTTGCAGTAATGTTGATCCCTTAAAACTATATAAGCAAACTCGGGGCAATTTTATTATGAGCCTTGTACAAAGAAGGTCAAACGGACGACCAACAAAGACACAGCAACTTCACATTCAGAGTACACTACGAGAATACTATGAACGTGGAATGAGTGCAGTCTTTACATCAAATAAAACTAAAATTAATATCAAAACTGTATGCAACTACTTTAACGAGTGGACTAATGAATTTAAACATATAGAAGAGACAGATTTTGTCATTAGGCAACATAGAGAAAAAGAACGCTCCATCATAAATTTGGAATACATGATTGAAAAAATGTATGAACATTTAGAACTAATAGATGATGAAATCAAAAATTACAAAAAAGAAAAAAAGCCAGTACCTCCTCATCTCTTTAGTTCAAAGTTGCAAACATTGTGTAAAATCACAGACTTGACACAGACTAGAGGGGCTATTGGAGTGGCACCAGCGATAGATTTTGATATGAACGAATATGCGGAGAAGAAAGACAGAAAGGAGTACCCAGTCAACACACACGAGAATGTGAATTATTACAAAATTCTAAACAACTAAAATTAAGTATTACTAAATATTTATGGTGTAAAATTTAAGTAGCATTAAACCCATAAAATATCATGGGTGATCCGCTCAATCCAGTGAAAACATATCTTGATGTTGCATTTCCAGTCAATAACGCAAGTCCTGATGAGCTAAGGCAATTGTTATCAAAATACAATCAGGAAGCTGCAGTTAGAATTGATCCTAACGGTGAGGTAAGTTTTGATATTTTGGATGAAAGTAAGCTAAAAAGAATAGAAAAAGGCAAGATTGGTTTTAATTCTCCACACGTTGGAGGTATTCCAGTTACCTACAAGGAAGGTGACAGAGTAAGAACCAAAGACGAAAGAGATGGCACTGTACTTGGTAGCGATTGGATTGACAGTCTTGTTTTGTATAGGTACGAAAGTGAACCAAGAATAGGATACTTTTTAGTCAAAGTCGATTTTGGTGATCATATCGAGTATCATATTAGACAAGACCTTTCTGGAGAAAGATTTCGAAATCTATGAAACTAAACATTACTTATTGGTATAAAAAAGATCTTGTTTGTTCTACATACAAATCTGACGCGATGTTTCAGTCCGACCCTGATCAAATCAGGAAACGAGATGACACAGCCAAGGATGATTTGTCTGTAGCACAGAAGATGCTGCATCAGAATTAATTCCTTATACTGTTACTTTAGTTTTAGTGTTGCTCTTTGCAGACTCTAATGCCCTTTTTGTGGCAATCTCAAATACCAACTTGTCGATATAGAATCCCTGCTTTGAATCTAGGTTCAGTTTATACATTATAGCCTTTCCAACAGTTCTTGTTCTAAAAAGTACTTGTTGTTGTTTTAAATTCTTTATTTCGTTTAATGCTGTTTTAAAGGAAACCCCAGAGCTTTTGGCAATATCAGATATTGAATAGTCCCAATTCTTGAAAGTTGCAAGAAAATCCAGAATCTTTGATGTACTGCCTGGAAATACGCTTTCTAATGGCCCACTTTGTAATGCCTTGTTTTTAGAAACTGCCTTTCTCTTCATGATACTAGTAGTGATAGCATTATTAATATAATTACCTATTATTATGTAAATAATTACATAATACTTAAATGAACCTTGACTTACTAGAAGCTGTTGATAGATGATCTAAGTAAAGCCATTCTTAGGAAATTATTTTATGATAACAGGGTTGGCAAAAAGCACATTTCATTAGAGAATCTAAAGACCGGATTTCCATCTCACATCAAAGGTGATGTTGATAAGAAATTAAAGAAGCTAGTGAAAGATAATCTGGTTTTACAACATCCAACATCCTATGGTCCACAGTTTGCACTCAATCCACAAAGACTACAAGAGGTTATTGGTATTCTCGGCGAAAAGTAAAATTCTGACAGGACAAGAAAATGAGGTTAGTTCCTTGTCTCTAGCCACTCTTTAGCCTTGACATCTACGTCGTATTTGTGTAAGACAAGAAACACCATCTCATAAAATGTGATTCCACGCTTTTGTGCCTCGCTGTCTATCCACTTTAGGCCGTCTGCAAGCTCTTCATCATATTCGGAAAACTCTACTAGCTCGTCTACCATGTTAGTAAAGAAGGAGTGT
>CAYZOW010000052.1:0-1520 GCA_964480245.1 uncultured Nitrosopumilaceae archaeon
AAAGGAATAGAGTCTGGCATTTGCTTTTTTGCTGTAATTATCATCTTGGCAAGAAGACTATATTCATATGATTCCATAAATTCCACCGGACTGCCAAGAGCTAGCATTTCAAATCCATATTCCAAAAGAGTTTTTGTTGATCTCTTTACAAGATCAAAGTGTTCGCCGCCTTGAATCGGGCCAGCCCAGATCTGCCCATTTTTTTCAGTTTGCTCGATGGTTTCTTTTGAGACTTTCAGGGTGTGATCAACATATGATCTTGCCTTTTTTTTGGAAAGCCCATACCCTGTTGGTCTGTCAAGTGGGATTGCAATATCAGCTCCTATGTTCTGTTCAAATGATGCAATATCTTTTGGTTCGACATCTACTTTTCCATATTCAAGGACCTGAAATCCACCGGAATCTGTCATGACGGATCCGTCGTAATTTATTATGTCATGGATGCCACGTTTAACTGCTTCTTGCTCATAATTATTTAGTGTGATATATGCATTAGTAATTACTAGATCAAAACCCATTTCGCGCATCTTTTTTGCTGGAATGGATTGCCTTACCGGGTGTACAACAGGCACATACGCAGGGGTTTCAACCTTACCATGGTTGGTATATATCAGTCCTATCCTTCCTGCAAGGTCGCTCTTTTTTATCTCAAACATTTTACGATATCATCAAGCGGTGCGTTATTTGAAGTTAGTAGGGGAAAAACCGCTTTAGGTCGTTCCTTTCTGAAATAAGACCAAGCCAGTCTACCTCGTCTTCTTCAAGGATACCATTTGCAAAGAAACTCTCTATTTTTTTTACAACCGTTGAAACGGACTTGTTTGTGGTGTCAATCTGAAAGGTTTTGTCAGAGCCAAACGCACTTATTGCATCATAAAGTGTTACACCTAAAATCTCACTTCCAAGATTTTGAATCGATTTTCCATACGAGTACTTTCTTTTCTTATAAATAGAAGTAAGCTTGTAAGGATTCTTTCTTAGAACTACCACTGTATCAACTTGCTTTTGTGAAATTACATATGGAGCTAAATGTCCAACCACAAGTGAATTTTTTGTAATTTTTTTTACTAACATCTTTTTTAATTTTTTCACATCAACATCAAATGACTCGTTTTTTTGTTCAAAGATTCCGGATTCTATTGCTACTTTATTTATATCAATTAATTTCAGGTTCAGTCTTTTTGCAAGTCTATTAGATATAGTATGCTTTCCAACTCCAGGACTGCCAGTTATTACCTTTGACAATACATGGTATCAAGACAAAGAAGATTAAACGATTTCTCAATACTAATAAGAGCATCAACTGATACTCTCTCATGCAAATTGGACTGCTAGGAAAGACAAACGTTGGCAAATCAACTTTTTTCTCAGCTGCTACTGAGACTATAGCTCAAATAGGAAACTATCCTTTTACTACTATCGAACCAAATGTAGGAATAGCATACGTAAAGGCAGAATGTGCATGCAAACACTATGGAATTTTACACAAACATCCTTTATGTGTAAACGGAACAAGATTC
>CAYZOW010000052.1:1530-6615 GCA_964480245.1 uncultured Nitrosopumilaceae archaeon
TGTGAAATTTATTGATGTGGCAGGTCTTGTTCCAGGTGCACATGAAGGCAAAGGTCTTGGCAACAAATTTTTGGATGATGCAAGACAAGCTGAAGTGTTAATTCATATAGTAGATATCTCAGGTTCTACAGATATTCAAGGTCATCCCGTTCCAGCAGGAACCCATGATCCACTAGAAGATGTGAAATTTGTTGAAGAAGAATTTGATTTATGGATGAAACAAATCTTGACACGTGAATGGCAAAAGCTGGCGCGAGAAATGGAAAGTAAAGGTGCCAAGCTGGTTCAAGGCATTGCACAAAGATTTAGTGGTTTAGGCATAACTGAATATGATGTGGAGATTGTTCTCCAGCACCTGAACCTGCTGACAAAAAAACCTACGGATTGGAAAGAATCTGATATGTCCCTGTTTGTAAAAGAGTTGCGTAAAAGAACAAGACCAATGCTTATTGTGGCAAACAAAGCTGACCTGTGTCATGACTTGAGTATTATAGAAAAAATAAAAAAAGAAAGGCGTGCTATAGCATGTAGCGCAGAAACTGAGCTTCTCTTAAAAAAGGCTTCAAAAAATGGATTAATAGATTATTCTCCGGGTGAAAAAGATTTTAAGATAAAAGATGGCGTTACGCTAAATGCTCCGCAACAAAAGGCACTAGACCTTGTAAAGGGTGTTCTATCCAAGATTGGAACCACAGGTGTGCAAGATGCCATAAATCAGGCATGCTTTGAGATTCTCAAGCTAATCGTGGTATATCCGGTCGAGAATGAGACAGGATTATCAAACAAGGACGGTGAGGTGTTGCCTGATGCAAGACTCTTGCCTCCTGATTCAACTGCAAAGGATCTTGCTGCCACAATTCACGCAGACCTAGCAAAGGGCTTTGTTCATGCAATAGATGTAAAGACCAAACAGAGAGTAGGTTCACACCATCAATTAAAAAATGGGGATGTCATCAAGATAGTATCGACACTAAGTAGAGGGTAAAATGTTAGGTCTTGGAATTGAAAGTACAGCACACACATTTTCATGTGCTGTCTTGGAAAAAAATGGTACAAAGGGAAAGATTCTTTCGGATGTAAGAATGGTTTATCGTCCTCCTGAAGGCGAGGGCATTCACCCAAGAGAAGCTTCGCGGCATCATGCCGAAAATTCGCCGCAGGTTCTTTCAGAATGTCTGCAAAAAGCAAGAATCAAAATAACTGAACTTGACATAATATCGTATGCTGCTGGACCCGGACTTGGACCTTGTTTGAGAATAGGAGCGGTTGTTGCTAGATCTCTTGCATCATATTATAAAATTCCAATCTATCCAGTAAATCATGCGATAGGCCACATAGAACTTGGAAAGATGCTGACAGGTGCACAAGATCCATTAGTGTTACTTGTTTCAGGTGGCCATACTATGATCTTGGCATTTTTATCAAAGAAGTGGCGAGTGTTTGGGGAAACATTAGACATTACACTTGGTCAGCTTATAGATCAGCTTGGTAGATCAGTCGGATTTGCGTCGCCATGTGGCGGTAAAATTGAGGAGCTTGCATCAAAATCGCATAACTACATTTCCCTTCCGTATGTAGTAAAAGGAAATGATGTATCATTTTCAGGTCTTCTTTCAGCAACTAAACATATTATTTCAAGCAATCTTGAAGACGCATGTTTTTCATTACAAGAAACTGCCTTTTCAATGATTGGCGAAGCTACAGAACGCGCTTTATCATTTACTAGAAAAAAAGAACTTCTCATAGTAGGTGGTGTGGCTGCAAACCGAAGGCTATCAGAAATTCTAACAAGTGTCTGTAAGAGACAAAACTGCAAATTTTTTGTCTCACCAAAGGAATACGCAGGTGATTGTGGCTCACAGATATCTTGGACTGGATTACTAGAGTCCACTTGCAAACGAGGAGTCCCATTAGAAGAAACATTTGTTAAACAATCATGGAGAGTGGATACAGTAGAAGTACGATACTAGCTCTTATTTTGTGATATTGTTTTTTGAAGAATCTCAAGCCATTTACTCGTGTTATAAACACCAAACTTGTAGGTCTTTTCACCATCTGTTGTTTTAACTTTAATCCAAACTTTTTTTATGAGCCAACCCTCCTTTCCAACTTCAATGATTTGACTTAGCGGGATGTCAATGACCGTCTCACCAATCTTTTTTGTGAAATCGGCAATTCTGCCTTTTGTTTTATCAAACGCAACCCGAATATTAGTCAGTGTGAGAATTCCAGAACCAATAGAGTCCTCCGAACAGTCTTCTTGCATAATTTTTTTTTCCAAATCTTCCATAATTAGGTTTTAATCTCTACCTACAAGTTATAACTCTAATGAAATTGCTAAAAAAAGGAGCTGAGGCTGACATTTATCTTACTTCATGGAATGGAAAAGAAGCCATCCTAAAAATTAGAGAGAAAAAAGATTATCGAAATCCAGTGCTTGATAGAAGAATAAGAGAACAGAGAACCATACGAGAGTCTGGTATAATATCTAACGTAAAATCATTTGGGATATGTACACCTCTTGTATATTTTGTCGATACCAAAAAATGTGAAATGTATATGCAATACATAGAGGGAAATCTTGTAAGGGATCTAGTAAATCCACGAGTAATAAAAACTTGCGAAGAGATTGGAAGAATTGTAGGCACGTTACACAAAAATGGAGTTATGCATGGTGATCTTACCACTTCAAACTTTATTGTAATGAAGGACAAGGTATTTGTGATTGACTTTGGGCTTGCCCAAAAAACAAGCAGAGTGGAAGATCATGCAATAGACCTTAGATTGTTAAAGGAAATACTAAACAGTGCGCACGCCAACATAATGAAAAAATCTTGGAACAAATTTCTACAAGGGTATAAAAAAGTGGTGAGAATCTCTAGATACAGCCAAGTCCTTAGGCAAGTTTCTGTCATAGAAAGTAGAGGAAGATATGCAAACGTTGTTTAGAGTTTTATTTGCATCATCAAACAAAAACAAATACAACGAAGCAAACTCCATTTTATCAAAATTTGGTATAACGACAAAATTTTTCAAATGCAATTTGGAAGAAATACAAGCAAAAACACTAGAAGAAGTGGCATTACACAAAGTACAAAATGCCTTTTCTCAATGCGCAAGACCCGTAATAGTAGAAGATGATGGACTTTTCATAAATTCATTAAATGGTTTTCCTGGACCTTACTCATCTTTTGTGTTCAAAACAATCGGGATCGAGGGAATTCTAATGCTGATCAAGTCAGAGAGAAAAGCAACATTCCAGTCAGTTATCGCATACTGTGAAAAAAAACAAGGTGTTGTATTGTTTAACGTAGCAATGAGAGGAAAAATTTCACGAAAACCAAGAGGAGAAAAATGGGGCTATGATCCAATCTTTATTCCAGAAGGTCAAAACAAAACATATGCACAGCTACATGACAAAAATTCAGTCTCCCACAGATATCTTGCACTAAAAAAATTTGCTAATTGGTATTTACATAAGCAGGAATCCAGCGATCAATAAACCTATTCTGGTTTTGAAGCACTACGATTCGAGACATAACACTTTCGTCCATTACCGAAAAAATTTCACTATTTTTTGCTAGATTAGATGCAAAGTGTCTAACCTCAGACATTTCTAACATGTTTGAGTATTCAAGTCTATTTGTAGAACGCCCAATATGCATGTAGGATTTTACCTCAATGAAATGTGGGCTTGCCTGTCTGAGCATCTGTGCAAATTCAGGAATTAATTCATCTTTAAAGTTGTAATCTTTGATTAATGTGATTCTGATTACAGTTCTTGTCTTCATTTTTGAAAGCATTTCAAGACTAGCATTCCATCGGTTCCACGAGTCTTTGTATCTTGGTTTGTTAATGATTTGAAATATCTCTTCGTTTGATGCATTTGTAGAGAGATATAACTGAGTTGGCAACGCATCTTCATCTTGCAATCTTTGTAACATTTCAGGTTCCTGTCCGTTTGTAACAAGAAAGATTGATTTAGTTTCAGGAAGGGCCTTTAGGTATTTTATCAGTTGAGGAAGCTTTGGATACATGGTTGGTTCGCCAGAAAGTGATATGGCATAATGGCTTGGAATTAACGATTCATCAAGCTTTTTCTTATCCTGTCGTGGATCGCCGTAATGCCCCATGATCAACTTTTTTCTTTCTTCCATTAACTTAGTAATGATTACTTCTGGTTCAGCCACTTTGTCCTCTGCCATTTTCATCGAATTATAAAACTCCATAGGCCTCCAACAGTAAATACATCTGTTTTCACAATGCATTCCAGCTGGTGAAAACTCCATACATCTATGGGTTGTAATCCCATAAAATTTCATCTTATAACAATCGCCTTCGTTTTTAAACGACTTTTTTGTCCAATGGCATAATTCTACTGTAGAATGATCAGAAACTCCATACTTTGCTTTTTTTAGCTGACTTAGAATCTTTGGTTTTATTTGTATTATCTCTTCACTGGCTTCAATAGTTTCGCCGGAACAACTCATGAATCTAATTTAACACAGTTTTAATTAAATGTACAGGAATTTACAAAAATTGTGAGACTCAATTCATAAATACGTGTATATAAGTGAAAACTAGATTTTATTCCATGATAAAGGCTGTAAGTGTTGCTGGTATGCAGACAGAAGGGACTCCATTCAAAAAACCCAGTGTTCAGCTTGCTGAAGCAGCCCAGACAATTTCACTTGGAAATCTTACATGGATTGAATGTGTTGTAGACAACATTGTTGAAGAGACTCCAAAGATTCTTTCGAACCTCGGCATAAATATGGATCCATCCTCTCTTTTGTCTGGATACGTATCAAATTATGAAGATAGAGGAGACACACTGGGTTTGATGCTTCCATTTGTTATTACAGGTGCCAATAAAACACAAACCTCGCCACTTTTGATATTCATCAAAAAGGATCTTGTAGTTACAATCCATGATGATTACGGAGGAAAAATAGCTAGACTTTATAATTACTCAAACACACTTTTACGCAAGCTTCCAAAAGAACCAGAAAATTGGGCTGACAGGCAGACCATACTTGTAGCAAGGATAATAGATGAGCTAAGTGAGACAAACTTTTCCATTTT
>CAYZOW010000053.1:0-6491 GCA_964480245.1 uncultured Nitrosopumilaceae archaeon
TTGTAACTCTAGTAATTTCTTATCTATTTCGTACCAGTCTTTCTCAAGCTGTGCTAACGTGATCTCTTTTGATATCTCCTGAGATTCCTTCTGTTTCTTAATGATCTCTATGGCTTCTTTGATTTCCTTTTTATTTTGCTCTGCTTCTTGAATCTTTGCTAATTGAGCCTCTAGTTTTAGTTTCCACTCGCTAAGTTCTGATTCTTTTATTACTCCATTTTGGGCTTCATTATCGTTCTTTTCAACACTGCCTTCTTGAGCTGCAGAGAATTGAATTGGAGCAACAAGTGTACCCACTAACAATACTAAAAGTAAGATTATTCCTCGCACTAGGCTCATCTTATACACTATCACTCGACCAAAAATCTTCATAAAAGGCAGTATGTCATAGATAAGACAAACATCACTCACCAAATCTAAAGGCGTCTTCATCAAATACTAAAATTGGTAGTGATGCAAATTTTCAACTATTTTTCATGTGGTATGCTGAAATAGAAACTTGTTCCCTTTCCAAGTTCGCTTTCAACCCATATCTTGCCGCCTAAACCTTCAACAATTCCTTTACATATTGCCAACCCAAGACCTGTGCCTGAATGTTTTCGTGCATGTGATGTATCTACCTGATAAAATTTCGCAAAAATTTTATCAAGTTCGTCTTGTGGAATGCCTACTCCATTATCTTTTACGTGGAAGACAATCTCACCCTCTACTCTTACCGCACCAATCGAGATCTCTCCATCTTTTTCTGGCATAAAGTCAGTTGAATTAAATACCATATTATCGATTACTTGTCGAATTCTATTCCTATCGCTCTTTAAAGTTAGCTTTTCTTCTGTATAATTTATAATTTTAATTTGTTTTTCTTTCATGAATTGGATATAGTCATCATATATCTCAGTCATAAGTTTCGTCACATCGAATTCTTGTTTATCAAATTTCATGTTGCCCATTCCAAGTCTTTGGGCTTCCAATATCTCCTCGATTAGCCTTCCTAATCGGCGAGAACTTTGAGAGATTCTATTAACTGAATTTAGTTGAACTTGATTGAGATTGCCAAGCAAGCCAGGTTCCTTCAACATGTCACAATAACCAAATATTGGTGTGAGTGGGGTCTTCAATTCATGTGTCATCATAGAAACAAATTCATCTTTTGCTTTTTCTAATTTTTTAAGCTCAGCAAGCTGCAATTCCATTACTGCCTGTCTTTCTATTTTTTTTCTTGCTTCATAAATCTCTGAAATATCTTTTATAATGGCGCTACTACCAATCAAATCACTGTTCTCATCATACAGGTTGTTTGCACTAAAGAGTGTTGGAAAAGTTGTTCCGTCCCTGGTCATTAACCAAATTTCATCGCTAATGACACTTCCTGCCTCCTTCCATACATCGAATGAATTTTTAATACCCTTAATGTCCACAGCATAATTAAATATTGGTGTACCAATAACTTCTTCTTTTGTATATCCCAAACGTTTTGAGTATGACTTGTTGCAGTCAAGAATGGTGCCATCTCTATCAGTTGTACAATATAGATCTGGAGAGCTTTCATACAGTTCTCTGTACTTCTTCTCTGCTGCAGATAAAAGTTCTTCAGATTTCTTTACTATCTCTACCATGGATTTGAAAGACCTAGCTAGATCATGGATTTCATCATCTCCTTTAGAATCGATTTTTACATCCCAATGTCCACTTGCTATTTTCTCGGTAGCATTCCTAAGATTTTTTACTGGTTTTGCAACAGATCTAAATAAAAAAAAGCCCAAACCAGCTGCTATGATTATATAAATTAAAACATAAAATGAAAATAGCTGGGTACTATCTTTGACCAATTTTTGAGCATCTGTAATTGTAGATGTTAATACTTCGGTGGAAGCAGCAAGCGCCTTAATGTATTCAGAACCGCTTACTACTTCATATTCTCGGAGTCGTTGTTCATAGTTACTTTCCTGCTCCAAATATTTGTCACTTTGAAGCAGACTAATGGCATCTTCCTGCTTTCCATCATTCACCAAGTCAATAGATCTGAATTCAATCTCGACAATGGCACGATTTGCCTCATCAATTGCTAATATGCTCTCTTTGGTTTTTTCATTGCTATCTTCAATTGCAGCTTTAATCTGTTGATCCAGCTCTGGCTCGAGTTGTTTGTAACGTTCCTCCCATGTTTTATCTTGAGTTAATACATAATTTTCTGCCGATTGACTTAGGATCTCATTGTAAGAGCGGAACAGTTCAGCTTGTCCACCTAACCTGGAAGCTTCTACTAACTTAGTTATGCTTTCTGGTATGTCCTTTGTAAGTGGTTCTGCAATTTTGTTAAGTTGAAACAACGAAATGTATCCAATGGCTGCAATAAGTAATGAAAAAGCAACTAATGTAATGCCGATTTTTAAACTAATTTTCATTTTATTTCACTTAACCCCAAGTCGATTAAGAGGTTTATGTTTTGACTGCTGCCATTCATACAGGAATGGAATTTTTATCAAATAAATGCAGTTTGATTAGCTCTTATTTAGTTATTCTGATAAAACAGTTATCTTTATGCCTGATCTTACTTGAATTTACATCTTGTATTAAAATAGTAATGTGTTTTCTCTGTAAGTTGCATCTAATCAACCCACATGTCGTTGTGCACAAAACCGTTTATCTTTGTGTCAAAGTGACTGATCATTCCATAACCACTTTTTCCTCCTGGATGTTCGTAACCAAAGTACAATGAAATGAAAATTTGGGCGTTGCCATCGTTTGCCTTCTTTATTAAATCAGAATCAATAAAGAACCAGTAGCGCTTCTCCATATTTGGTAGAAGAGGTCCAAGATTGAAACTATCTACACCATTTGAATTTTTTAATTCACCCCGTGTCATCATCTCATTTTTCATCATGAATATTGCCATAACACTTGAAGCTGGTATTTCGCCATAGTTTTTTAAAGTTATAGAAAACTGCTGACGAGCATCTGTAGCGGACATTAACTCTATGCTATTTACAGGGCCTACCCAAGGCCTAAATCTGTGAACTGCCTGAAGTCTACTTAGTTTAACTGTCTCTTCTAGTTGTTGGATAGTTTTCCAGAACATAAATACCAGTAATAATGTTCCAATCGCCGTACCTATAGATGCCAATTGTTCAACAGTTATCAGGTCTATCATTAATCATTGAACCATCTGAAATTACTAGATAAAAAGGCTTCATGTAGGAAATATTTGTAAAACGTTACCTCCGTTGTATAAAGTTCAAAAATTTGCAAGGTTTTTATGGTGAAAGAAAAATGTCACAAACATTGGCTGACGCGCAAATTAAAGAAAGCAAGTTACATGACATAACTCATTTTGGAATAAGGGCCGCAATTGGAGTGATTTTCCTAGTACATGGTACAGGTAAATTCAATCCTGGCTTTGTTGGTTTTTTAACAAACATTGGATTTCCGCCAGAGATGCAGATTCCAATTGCACTTGCAGAATCGGTATCAGGAATTCTTCTACTCGTAGGCGTTTTAACAAGAATATCTTCTTCTATTTTGTCAATAATAATGCTTGGGGCTATTTTCCACGTAAAGCAGGCAGCAAGCCTTACGGGTGAAAGAGGATTTGAAATAGATCTGATTCTTCTTGCTGGGTGTTTGGCTACAATCGTAGCTGGTCCTGGTAGAGTTTCAATATCACATATTGCAAAAAAGATTCCACGATTCTTACAGTAGATTATTCGGTAAGATCGTGAGCAGTTGTAGCTGCCTTCTAACACTTAATCAGCTAAAATTATGAAAGCTAAGCTAGATTATTTAATCCAAGTTATAATGCAGCACTTTAGACTGTTTTCATGAAAAACATGGAACGCGTAAGATGTGCACACTGTGGCTCGTTAGGGGCATTTATTATTCATGATAATAAATATGGTGGACTAAGGGGTCACTGTCCTAATTGTGGTGCAAATTGGCCAGAATCATAAAAAGCTATTTTAAAGATATAGAGATTCTAGTATTAACAGCTTGTCAATCAATCACCCATATGTAAATGCAGCAAAGGACTTTTTAGAATTGGCTAGCGAGCAGAGACTAAATATATTATTTGGCCTTCGAGAAAAAAAATCAAAAATTACTACCATGGCAAAAGAATTAGGTGCGACAGTACAAGAAGTGCACAGAAACTTTGAACGACTTGCAGATGCTGGTTTGGTAGCTAAAGACAATGAAGGGTATTATAATTTGACAACGTATGGCAAGACAATCTGTACTCAGATACCAGATTTAGTCTTTGTATCAAAGTATAGAAAATATTTTGAGGATCATGATTTTGGCGATATACCGATGAAATTCATCCAGAGAATAGGCGCACTAGCAATGGGCCAACACGCCAAGGGATTTGTAAAAGTATTGGAAGAATGGAAGACAATTTGTAACGAGGCTGACGAATACATCTATTATGTTTTAACAGAGATTCCACTAGATTTCATAGAGGCGCTTGTCAACAGAGTAAAGAAAGGTGTAAAGTGCAACTACATTTTTGCTGAAGACACCATAGTTCCTAAAGGAAGAAAAGAGCTTCTTGAAAAGCTTGGATTTAAGAAACTTATCGAAAAAGGTCTTGTTGAAAGAAAGATGAAAAAGGATGTCAAAGTAGTTGTCGTTTTAAATGAAAAAGAAGCATGTGTCATGTTTTCAACAATAGATGGTGAAGCTGATGTCGGTGAAATGTTTTACAGTAATGATTCCCTATTCCATGAATGGTGTCTTGACTATTTCAGATACTGCTGGCACGGTTCTGATGTTTTTCAAGAAAGCAAGCTCAAAGAATGAATTGTATCAGTACTCTAGGTTAAGGCAAGTTTAAAGCGTATTTACACCAATATTTCAAACCATGACCCCAAAAAGGATTGTCTCTTTTCTTCCTAGTGCTACAGAGATACTATATCAACTTGGTGCAGGTGATCAGTTAGTCGGCGTAACACACGAGTGTGACTTTCCTGCTGAAGCAAAAAGTAAGCCACGTGTAATACACTCCTCTTTTGATCCTCGTATAATGAATAGTAAAGAGATAGACGCACAAGTTGTGAAGCTTATGCAATCTGGTGGTGACATTTACCTAGTTGATGAACAAGCCCTCAAGAATGCAAACCCTGATCTTATTGTTGCACAAGGGCTATGCGAGGTCTGTTCACCAACTACCAAAGAGATTGGCAAAGCAATCTCAATTCTAAACAACAAACCGGAGGTAGTAATTCTTGATCCGCATAATCTTGACGATATTTTAGAAAGCATATTACAAGTTGCAAAAAAAATTGGCAAGACAACAGAAGCTCAAAACCTAGTAAATTCTTTACAAAAACGAATAGAGTATGTAAAAAGCAAGTCTGCAAAATCACGACCCAAAGTTCTTTGCATAGAATGGCTTGATCCGCTATTTACTGCAGGCCATTGGGTGCCACAAATGGTTGAGATTGCAGGAGGAATAAATGGTATAAGCGTGGTTGGTGAGCCTTCAAGGCGAATGAAAATAGGGGAAGCCGTGATGTTTGATCCTGACATCATAGTATTGATGCCATGTGGATTTCAGATAAGCCGAACCAAGCAAGAGCATTTCAAGCTTGCGAGAAATAGTGAATGGAGGTCCTTGCGAGCAGCACGAAACAACAATGTATATGCTGTAGATGCCAATTCTTATTTTAGTAAGCCAGGTCCAAGGACAGTTACAGGCATAGAGATCTTAGCAAAAATTTTCCAGCCAGAAACATTTGAGGATCTCAGAATTCCAGACAATTCTTTTATACAAATAAATTTTGACTAAGGGAATTTAGTGGCCATGACCTTATAGAACCTCTTGATAAAAATGCAGATTACCAACCATTACTATATTGTCTAGCAACTTCTTTACAATCTTCATCAGTAATTTCTGCCAAAACCGGCCCTGTAACCATAATAGAATTGCTTTGCTTATGTTGTAATCCAAGGACATGACCTAGCTCATGTCTTGTGACTTTACCTAAAAGAGCGGTTGGAACGTCTTCGAATTCTCCTATTATGGGTCTTGCCTTGCCACTTTTATCCTTTACATATTTTATTGCTTCATCATTGTAGAATTGAGTTGTGTAGACTTCAACTATTGCATTATTCTTTGTAAACCAAGTTGCTCCCTGTATTTTTTCAGATTCGTATGATGCTTGTGTTGGTCTTTTCAAAAAATGAATTTCTATATCGCACTTAAAAGTGTCTGATGGATTTACTACCGTGTTCATATCCCACGATTTTGTATTGTTTGTATAAGACATTAGATTTTTTTGCCAATCAAGGACACTTTCAACACCCTCGTGCAAAGCTCTTTCATCTGTTCCAAACAAGCACACTACAGGCTCCTTGTAAAATTTAAACGATAAATAAACTGGCTCAATTGGGGTTTGTACGTTGTTAGAAAATTCTTGAGCAGCGACACTAGTCGGTAAGATAACTAACAGCGATAACGATGCTATTGCAAAAATTGCTTTTCTCAACAGAAAATT
>CAYZOW010000054.1:0-6103 GCA_964480245.1 uncultured Nitrosopumilaceae archaeon
GGGGCCCTGTCACGGCCTCGACGCGTGTTCAAATCCCGCCAAGGGCGCCATTTTTAATTCAAAAACGATTGAATGTGACACAATTTTATTGTGAAAAAATGTAATTATTTGTGATCTCAATAGATATCTGTCAGTTATAGATTTTTAACTTCTTTTTTACATCGTTAAGAATTTTTTTATTTGCTGCAGCAATAAAAGAGATCTTTTTATCATAACTAAGTGGTGAATCCAAGGGCTTTCCATTTTTATCAACAACATATCCACCAGCTTCTAAAGCAATTAACCGTCCAGCAGCAATATCTGTGACTCTAAGCTTCTCCCTTAAATCAATAAAAACGTCTACCAAACCACGTGCAAATATTGCAAGCTCTAGTGCATTTGCTCCCAAATGTCTAATGTGGTTTGACGCTGATATTATTGGAGATATTTTTTCAAGCATCTTGGGTGAAATTCCAGATATGTCAAGGCCGACAACAACATACATGGGCTTCTTATCCTTATTGACGTAAATTCTCTTTCCATTAAGAAAAGCACCTCTACCTTTAGTTGCATAGTACATGTCTCCTTTAGAGAGATCTACAACCACACCATCGGTTACAGAACTAAGTTTGTTTTCGGTAGCAAAGGCTAGTGAACAACAAAAAAAAGGAATTCCTCTTACAGCGTTTGTAGACCCATCTATTGCATCCATGATAATAAACCCCTTAGGTTTTTTTGAAAGTTCAACACGACCGCATTCTTCACCAAGGACTATGCAATCAAATTTTATTTCTTTTAGATAATTAAGAACTGTTTTTTCTGCAACAATATCTATTCTTCTCGATATGTCTCCACCTGCACCTCTGCCAAAATTTCCACCTGATTCTTTTGTACCTGCAAGATCCTTCACGTTACTGTATACCCGTCTCGATGCCTCTTGTAATATCTCTATTACTTTCACGGCTTTCCTGATTTCCGTCCTAATTTATTTCAAATAATTTCAAAAACATCTCAATGCATAAATAGCAAAGCAAGATTTGCCATTATGTGAGTAGTAAGGACGAGTCAATTTTTAGCAAGGAAGCACTCATGGGCACAAAACCTGGAAAAGAAATCATAAAGCAAGCACTTTTCAAAAGCAAGGGCTATCAACTATTTGATAAATATAAAAAAGAAACAGAAGAAGAATTCCAAAACTTTGTGAAAAGATTCACCGAAGATTTACTAAGGGAAATAAAATCAGACCCATCACCAAATTCGACGCAACAAAAATTTGCAGAAGAAATAGGTTCACATGATATAGTATTAGAGCAATCCCAGATAGATAAGATAAAATCACGACTTGAAAATTATGACACACTTAAAGACAGAGTATCAAGGATTCTAAACTCAAACTTTGTCAAGATGACATTTCCAGTGTTTAGTGCACTTTATGACGCATCATCAAAATATTTTGGTGACAAGGAAGATCCACAGCTACGAACAAACATAATTGATGGACACATCATTGCCATAGATTTGAGCGAACCAATGGACAGAATAATGGATAAAGACGAAGACATAGAATATCTAGACGATTATAAACTGATGAATCCATATTTACTAAAACTTGCTAGAGACAAAATAGCAAAAGGTGGTCAGACTGTTCTTGAAGAATTCGAACATGGATTCAAAGATGCAAGAATTGGTCAGTATCTTGATTTCAAACTAAAAACGATGCCTACCAACATATCAGAGGAAGACATGATGCAATGTTATAAGAAATACAGAGCAGTCATGGGAACAGCGGGGAGAAATATGGCACTTGCCAGAAAACCGCTTGGTGAAATATTCTATCTTGGCATGGCAAAGGCTGCTGAATCTGTTGGGTGTGGAAATGAGATAGAAGACTCGATAAAAAACAAAATTGTCAAGATTCCTTCATGGCCTCTTTACTATAGTTTGCTTACAAATAACGTAAAAAAGGGATTTGAGCTTACCATGCAAAAAAGTGATCTTTATTTAAGTGAGGCCAGACTTGCACTTGAATTATTGCCAGAAAATTTCTCGCACAGAAATTTTCTTGAATTTTTATTTCTTACTGTAGAACACTATAACATGTTTTGGTTTAATCAATTAGAAAAGAAAAACATGTGGTCAGAATTTTCTGCCAACCTTCCAAAGTGATACACATGATGTGGTCAGAAAAATACAGGCCAAAAAATTTGCTTGACATGGTCGGAAATGAAGAAGCTAGAGTATCATTTGTAGAGTGGCTTGGAAAATGGGTCAAAGGAAGTAAGCCCATTTTACTTGTGGGTCCTCCAGGAATAGGAAAGACTACGCTTGCAACACTTTGTGCAAGACAGTTTGGATATGATCTAATAGGACTTAACGCAAGTGATGTAAGAAGCAAACAAAGAATTCAGGATGTACTTGGTCCTATACTTGGCAACGCAAGCGTTCTTGGAAAAGCGATGATCTTTGTGGATGAGGTAGACGGCATTCATGGAAGGTCTGACTATGGTGGGGTAGAAACACTTGTTGGTATCCTAAAAGAACCAACAGTGCCAATAGTTTTAGCTGCAAATTCTGACAGAACTGACAAGATGAGAAGCATCAAAAAAGCAACAAAAACAATTCAACTCAGACCAATCCCGCCTAGGCTTTTACGACTTTATCTTGAAACAATTCTCAAAAAAGAAGGCGCATCACTTGGAATAGGCACAATTCTAAAACTCGTAATACAATCAAGAGGAGATATAAGATCAATGCTAAATTCTGCACAAGCTCTTGTCACAGGATTTGAACCGCAAACAGAAAAATCCTTTGTAACAATGGATGTGGAAGAGTCAGTAAATGCCTTTTTCAAGGCCAAATCTGTTGACGAAGCGCGTGCTGTATTGTATTCACTAAGGATTGATCCAAGAGAAAAGATTGATGCGTTTTACTCCAGTGTGATAACAAGCGAACTTGCAAAAGAAGATCTTCAAAAAATGCTGGAAGTTATCTCAGAGGCAGACATGATTTATGGAAAAATAATAAGGAATCAGGAATGGAGGCTTTTGAGATATCTGGATTCAATACTGCTTGGGCTGTATAAAGAAGGTACAGCTGCAAGATATTCGCAGTTCAATTTGTCGTGGCCTCTTCTTAATAGGTTGAGATGGGATGGCAAGGCAATCAGAGGACTGGCATTATCTCTTGCAAAAAAGATGCATGTTTCAAGGAGTGACTTTGCAACTTATTATTTTCCGTTTTTATTATTCTGTACGAAAAACAAGAGTCTTGACTTGGGTCTTGATGAGTCATATAAAGAAATTTTAGAAAAGGAGATGGCATTACTTAAATGAGCTGGCGTACGATGCCAATGAAGTTTCCAGGCACTTGTATAGTATGTAAAAAGAAAATTGAGGTAAATGAAATAGGCTTGTGGGCAAAAGGGATTGGAGTAAAACATCAAGCATGTGCTGAGGTGCTGGAGCTTAGATGCCTTGTCTGTGGAGGGTCTGCAGGATGCCCACAATGTGAATTTAGAGCTGACTGCGATCTTACCAAAGTATCACAACTATGCATATGCAAAAAATGTAATGACATTGATGATGTATTTGCATCATATCAAAAGGCACAGGCCAGAAAATTTCCAATTCTAAATCTTAAAACTATGGATTAGTAGATTCTGGTGACTGGCATGAACGTGTTTAGAACCGCAAAAGGCGGACGAGACGGATTAAGAGAATAACACCCGATTAAATTAATATAGGTTGTAAAGTGCTTCTAAGTCGCAATCATGCACTCTGATAAAATCAAAAATTTTTTGCAAAAACGTAGATTAGCAAATCAGAGTGGCGGAGAAGATAAAATTGCATCCCAGCATGAAAAAGGAAAGCTCACGGCAAGAGAGAGAATTGATCTTTTGCTTGACGAGGGAAGTTTCACAGAAGTTGACGCCCTTACAACTCATCACTACCACGAATTTGATATGCAGGACAAAAAGTTCTTTGGTGATGGAGTGATCACAGGTTATGGAACAATAAGCGGAAGACAAGTATTTCTTTTTGCATATGATTTTACTGTGCTTGGAGGAACACTTAGCGAGATGGGTGCAAAAAAAATAACAAAAATAATGGATCATGCCGTGCGTGTTGGTTGCCCAGTTATAGGAATTATTGACTCTGGCGGTGCACGAATCCAAGAGGGAATTCTAAGCCTTGATGGATTTGCTGACATATTCTTCCATAATCAGCTTGCGTCAGGGGTTGTACCGCAAATAACTGCAAGCATAGGCCCTTCTGCAGGTGGTGCAGTGTACTCACCAGCAATAACGGACTTTGTCATAATGGTTGACAAGTTAGCTACCATGTTTGTTACTGGACCTGAAGTTGTTAAAACAGTTCTTGGTGAAGAAGTGTCATTTGATGAGCTTGGTGGTGCAATGTCACATGGAAAAAATAGTGGCGTAGCACACTTTGTTGCAAAAAATGAATACCAATGTATGGACTATGTCAAAACACTCTTGTCTTATATCCCGCAAAACAGTACAGAAGAGCCTCCTGTTGTACCAACTGATGATGACCCAAATAGACTCGATAATAATCTGATAAACATAATACCGGAAAATCTACTACAGCCGTACGACATGAAAGAAATAATTCATTCTGTTTTAGATAACCATGTATTTTTTGAGGTACATGAATTATTTGCAACAAATATTATAGTTGGATTTGGTAGGATGAACGGCAGAACGGTTGGTGTTGTTGCAAACCAACCAATGGCACTTGCAGGAGCTTTGGACATCGATTCATCTAATAAGGCAGCAAGGTTCATCAGATTTTGTGACTGTTACAACATACCAATTGTTACTTTTGTAGATACCCCAGGATACATGCCGGGAACCCAACAAGAACATGGTGGTATAATTAGGCATGGAAGTAAGTTGTTGTATGCATATTGTGAAGCTACAATTCCAAAGATAACCATAATCATAGGTAAGGCTTATGGTGGTGCCTACATAGCTATGGGTAGCAAAAACCTACGAACTGATATGAACTATGCATGGCCAACAGCTCAGATTGCAGTCCTTGGTTCTGAAGCTGCAGTAAAGATAATGAACAGAAAGGAAATTGCGCAGGCAAAAGATCCTGAAGCGCTAAAAAAACAACTTGTAGATAATTTTACTGAAAAGTTTGCCAACCCATATGTTGCAGCATCATATGGAACAGTTGATGCAGTAATAGATCCAGCGGAAACAAGACCAATGATAATAAAAGCTTTAGAGGCACTTGTAAACAAACGAGAAAAAAGACTTCCACGTAAGCACGGTAACATCAATCTGTGATATGCATGATTGAAAAAATTTTGATAGCAAATAGAGGAGAGATTGCTATACGTGTAATAAAGGCATGCAAATCTCTTGGTATAAAATCTGTAGCAGTTTACTCTGACGAAGATATAAACTCACTACATGTCAAGCTGGCATCAGAAGCATATCACATTGGACAAGCTGCACCATCACAAAGCTACCTTAACATGGAAAAAATAGTTGAGGTTGCACTAAATTCAGGAGCAGATGCAATCCACCCGGGTTATGGGTTTCTTTCAGAGAATGCTGACTTTGCAGATCTTTGCGAGAAAAGAAAACTAAACTTTATTGGACCGTCTGGCAAATCGATGAGACTTTGTGGTGATAAGATGCTCTGTAAAGCCGCAATGGCAAAAGTAAAGGTGCCTACTGTCCCCGGAAGTCCAGGAATAGTAGAAGAGGTAGAAAAGGCACTTAATATTGCTCATGAAATAGGTTATCCTGTTCTACTAAAGTCAGTCTTTGGAGGGGGTGGAAGAGGAATTAGACTAGTAAACAATGAAAAAGAGCTAAAAGAAGCCTTTGAGATTGCATCAGGAGAATCAAAAGCCGCATTTGGAAAATCTGCACTATTTGTGGAAAAATTCCTTCCAAAAATTAGGCATATTGAGTATCAATTATTTAGGGATAAACACGGAAATGCTGTACATACTTTTGAACGAGAATGTTCTATTCAAAGAAGACACCAAAAACTTATCGAGATGTCTCCCTCTCCTGTTGTTGATCAAAAAACACGTGATGAAATTGGACAGCTTGTAATAAATGCAGCAGTTGCCGTTGATT
>CAYZOW010000055.1:0-5843 GCA_964480245.1 uncultured Nitrosopumilaceae archaeon
TCCGCTGTTGTATTTACATAACCAACAGTTATGGCTCCAGGATGTTCATTTTTCCACTTTCTTAGCTCGTTTGCCGTTATTGTATCTGAAAGCGAACATCCTGCTGCCAAGTCTGGGATGAGAACTTTTTTATCAGGACATGTAATTGCCGCAGTTTCTGCCATAAAGTGAACTCCGCAAAACAAAACCGTTTTCTGACTTGTCTTTGCAGCCTGTCTTGCAAGTCCTAGGGAATCCCCTACATAATCTGCAACATCCTGTACTTCAGGAACCTGATAGTTGTGAGCCAAAACGAGAACATCTTTCTCTTTTTTAAGCCTTAAAACTTCTGACTTTAAATCCATCTATCTAAAATAAAATCGGTTGTGATTCGCATTTAAAGCATAAGATGATGGGCAGATTTTACGACATATTGTCTAAGTATGGCAATATTTGCCATTTTATGTTCCAACCCTCATGTCTTGCTGGCAAACTGCTTTTAGACACTCTATTGCAGACAAGATTGCAAGCCTGCTTGTTTTTGGGTTGCTAGTGCTTGGGATATTTTCAACCTTGATTAAAAATTTGCCAAACTTTCCTTCTGCTATTATCTCATGAATGTTTTTGTCGGTTTTTGGATCTGCAACTATTCTTACCTTGGTTTTTGTACTGCCAAGCCCTGCCAAGCTTAGGAGAGCTGCCACATTGATGTTTGCAGGAAAAAGTTTTACTGCCTCTTGCGCATTGCCCTCAAAAATTATAGTTACCTTTTCAATCTTTTCAGGATCTATGTTTGAAGTCTCAAAGAATTTGGCTCCTTTTAATGACCTTGGATTCTTTGTTGTAACCAAGGTGACTGACTCTAATTCATCCTTTACAGCTCTTATGATATCAAGAATCGATTCATCTAAGAGTGCACCAACACTCATAATCATCAAATCCTTTCTGTTTTGTAGAATGCTAAGGACGTTGTCCCTTACTGCATCTTGTGAAGCTGCTTCTACTATAAGATCTACTGGTGCAGCGGCAAGTAGCCCAACGTTTTCAGTTATCGCGGGTTTGTTTTTGAGTTTATCTACAAGCTTTTTTGATACATCCTTTGAGAAATCAAATAGATGGGTAAGTTGAGCTGGAATTTTTCCAGAGTCAATTGCAAGAGCAATCTCTGTTCCAATTGCACCACATCCTAACAGCCCTATTCTTTTCAAGCCGATCAGCTTTGTAATATGCCCCTTGTTAAAGCTATAACTTTAAGCAAGTTTTGATCAGATATTGTGATCACAAGGAAAATAGTGTTTTGAAAATGAATTCTACAAAGTCAGGACTCATGGAGAAGTTTCTTTTTAGAATAGCAAAGCAGTGGATAGCAGGTGATAGCGTGGAACAGGCACTAGAGTCAGCACGTCTTGCATACAAAGAGGGAATGGATGCAATCATAAACAAACTTGGTGAGCATCTCATATCAAAAACTCAGATTGAAAACACAGTAAAAGAATATCTCGCGATTGTTTCTAGTTTGAAAAAGAGTGGGATCGAAGGAGGCATATCTGTAAAACCAACGCAACTTGGTCTTTCTCGAAGTAGAAATGAATGCCTACAAAATTATAGCATCATAATAGAAAAAGTAGCCCTCTCACAGGCATTTGTATGGATTGACATGGAATCATCTGAACACACAGACGATACCATCAGAATCTATCTTGATCTGTTTGATAAGTATGAAAGACTAGGACTAGCTTTACAGGCAAACCTTAGACGTTCTAAGAAAGACTTGATGCGACTTTTAGAGAAAGGAGCAAAGATACGTCTTGTTAAAGGTGCATATCGTGAAAACAAAGAAATTGCATTTCAATCAAAAAAACAAGTAGACCAAAACTATCGCGCTTTAATGGAGATACTTTTTCTAAAGGGAAATGAGTTTGGAATTGCTACACATGATTTTGATATGATAGAACAAGCAATCAAACTTTCAAAAAATTACAAAAAAAAATTCGAGTTTCAGATGCTAAAAGGAATACGCGATGAGCTAAAACCAGCTCTTTTACAAAAAGGATTTTCTGTAGCAGAATATATTCCGTATGGCACAAACTGGTTGCCCTATTCTATTAGAAGACTAAAGGAAAGGAAACGAAACATTTTGCTTTTGGGAAGCTCGTTTCTTCACTCGCACCGCGTTTGAGTCTGTTCTCTCATAAACTGGAGTAAATAATAGGCCCCACCAGCTCCTTTTCCTGAAATTCCAGACTCCTTCCACCCAACAAATGGCTGGGCACCAACCAATGCGCCCGTAGTTGCACTTGCTGCCCTGTTCGCATAGGTCACGCCAGCTTCGATTTTGTTAAAGAATGTCTCAATCTCATCTTTATTATTACTAAATATTCCAGCTGTCAGACCATATCGAGTTTTGTTTGCAAGGCTTATTGCGTCATCAAAGCGTTCAAACTCAGAGACGCAAACAAAAGGCAAAAACAACTCCTCTCTTACAAGCTCGTGCTCCTGTGGTAAATCTGTAACAATTGTTGGTTCAGCAAAATATCCATTCTGATGTTCGGAGTCTTTCAATACATTGCCACCATGAACTATCTTGCCATCTTTTTTAGCAAGCTCTGCAGCTTTCTCAAACTTTTTTAATGCAGTATCATTGATTATTGGTCCAAGAAAGACATCCTTTTCCCAAGGCTTTCCTATTTTAAGTGATTTTGTTTTTGTTACCAGCTTTTCCATAAACTGGTTTGCAACTTTTTTTTGTACATATACTCTAGAGCATGCACTGCATTTCTGACCGCTATAACCAAAGGATGCTTTTATCACGCCTTCTGCAGCCCTTTCAAGATCTGCTGATTCTGTAATTATGACAGGATTCTTTCCGCCCATCTCTGAAATAAACGGGCGTGAACTTTTTTCAATGAAACTTCGAAATCCTGACATGCCAACATCTCTTGAGCCAGTAAAGGCTATTCCATCAACTAAGGGACTTTCAAGTATTGCTTTTCCAACAACGCTTCCAGCTCCAGTGACAAAGTTTAGAGCTGCTGGAGGAATCTTATGATATATTGTTTCTACAAACTTGTATGCTGAAAGTGGAGTATCGCTTGCTGGTTTGAGTACCGCAGTGTTTCCAGTCAGAAGAGCACCCGAAGTCATTCCAATTGCTATGGCAGAAGGAAAATTGAACGGAGATATTATTCCCCATGCCCCATATGGTTTGAGAACACTTCGTGTCTTCTCATTTGGATTGGCATTTTTTGTCTCTTTAGAATAACCCTCATTGAGTTCAAGCTGTTCTGAATAAAATCTCAGGAAATCTATTGCCTCATCTACATCACCCATTGCTTCCAGTCGGCTTTTGCCGTTCTCAAAGGTCATAACAGCTGCAAGCTTGAATTTATCTACAGAAAAAATATCTGCAGTTTCTCTGAATATCTGAACCCTTTTTTGGTAGGGTATAGTGCTCCATTTAGAAAAGGCTTCTTTTGCCGATTCTATTGCATGGTTTGTATCTTCTTTTGTTGCCATTGGAAAATTTGCTATTATGATGCTTGTATCAGCGGGAGATTTTACTTGGAATTGATTTTCAGAATAAATCTCTTTTCCGCCTATAATCATGGGATATCTTTTACCAAAGTCTTTTTTTATCAGCTCAATAGCCTGATCAAATTTTCGATGGAATTCATCGGTGGAGTTGTTTGCTACTGTTCTTGCCCACGTTTTCTCGTTTTCAAACACAATGATCCTTGCGATCGACATAATAAATTGATTATCTATCAGCTTGGATGAATCAATTTTAAACACGAAACATTTTATTCATGTATGTAAAGGATGCTTATGCTTAACACAGTGTACCTAGATGCACTCAAAAAACGCGAAGAAACTCTCTCTGTTTTAAAAGGCCAACGATTTGAACAAATACTAGAGGAAGCTAGGCGCAACTGGGTGGAATATACACCACAAAAGCAAGATGCTGTAATTGCAGGAATTGATAGCAGCTATAACAGCACAAAGTTTCAAGGACTGGAACTATGGGTTGTCACAGTTGTTTCCATAAAATCTGATGGTACTATAATTTCAGAAAAGCACAGGCAGGGTCTTGGTACACCAAACCCAGAACTAGCCACACAAGCAAGCCAGATGGAAATAGATGCCTGTGCCTCCTCGGTGGATGAAGCTGACTTGGTTGCCATAGACGGTTCACTTTATTCACAATTTATGACAAGGCAGGCTTCCCTTGCCACCGCACTTACTTCAGCCATAAAAAAGAAGCATAATGTCGTTTTTGTATCTAAAACCTCTGTCACAAGGAAGCAGTTTTCAAAACTTGGCTCTCTGGCTGGGGACATTTTCTATTATAATCACGCTATCAAAAAATCTGGTTTTAGTAAAATTTTTGTGGATAAAGAACTGGGCCCAGGAAAGATAATCTCCTCTGTTTATGCAAGGCTACGAGACTCGACGCCTCTGATAAAAATTGAACTTTTTGGTTCTGAACATGACGAGTCTGAAATAAAATTACTCTTGGATAAGCTTTGCAAAAATAGCGTCTCTGGATATCCTTATACATTAAAGCTTGCACACAACAATTGCAAGATAACTCACACTGATCTGGCAAGACTGGTCAGCTTGTATGGGCTTGGAAACGAGGTTGGTTCAAGGGAGGTACTTGAATGAACATTGGTGTTGTAATAGGTGAATCAAAACCAACCGAAGTGATGGCTCAATCATCGCGACCTCTTTCTGTTGGTGAATATGTTATAGTGGATTCTCAAAACGGAAAGCTTTTGGGCTTGGTGGAACGATCAATAGTTTCAAGCGATGCACTTGCGAATGTAAGAAACTTTGACGAGGCCATGGAAAGCAAGGAAGTTGCTGAGCTAAACACTCGTGACAAAAACTATAAAGTAAAAATTGGAATTCTTGGATTTTTAGAGAAGCTGCAAAAAGGTCAACCAATTGTGCCTGCTGTTCCACCTTTGCCTGGAACCTCCATACTTGAAGCTACGGAAGATGACCTTGGAATAATTTTTGCCCCAAAAGAAAAGGAATGGATTAGAATTGGTTCGCTTCTTAGAAACCCGGAAATTGAGGCAAAAATAAACCTCAACAGGATTGTCTCAAGACACATAGGCATACTTGCCATGACTGGCATGGGAAAAAGCAACCTTGTGTCACTAATAGCAAAACATGTGGCAACACTGCAGGGAACTTTGATAATTTTTGACTACCACAACGATTACACAAACCTAAACATGCCAAAAATCAGCGTAACTGATGCAAAGATAAACCCAAGACTGCTGCAGGCCGATAAACTTGCTGAAGTAATTGAGCTTAGGGAAAATGCAGACAAGCAGCAAAGAGCACTGCGCGAGTCCTTTACGCAATCTGTCAGAGAGGCAAAGGACTACTGGGCTGCACTTGAAGATAGTGTCTCTGCATTTGGTCATGCCACAAAAGGATATGCCGACAGTGCAAGCAGGGTCTTGGATAAAATAGATGATGCAAAGCACAGGTTCTCTGACATTTTGGATCCAGATTGCGGTGATCCTGTAGATTTGATAAAAGAAGGGAGAGTAAATGTTCTAAGTGTTGCAGAGCTAAGTGAAAGACAAGCAAACGTCGGACTATCTTACTATTTGCAAGAGTTGCTCAATGACAGAAAAGATTCTTACTGGGCAAAAAAGGGAAGAAAAATCTCTGGAAAGACCAACAAATTTTTGTCACCGATTTTTGTAATAATTGAAGAGGCGCATGTTTTTATTCCAAAAGGAGAACACACTGACACTAAATACTGGGCATCAAAAGTTGCACGGGAGGGCAGAAAGTTTGGAATTGGTCTTGGCATTGTATCACAGAGGCCACGAAACATAGAT
>CAYZOW010000056.1:0-5781 GCA_964480245.1 uncultured Nitrosopumilaceae archaeon
GCTTACGAGGCGTTCGCTCTACCAGGCTGAGCTATCGAGGCAATGGTTCGCTTTGCCATCAGAGTTTATAAAAAGCCTTTGTGCTTTGGATTCGTTGAAAGTATCCATCTCTGGTGTGAGAGGAATTTTTGGTCAAGATCTCAACCTTAACGATGTAATCAAATTTTGTCAGAACTTTTCTGTGTTAATAAAATCAAAAAAATGTGTTGTAGGTCATGACACAAGACCTTCAAGTAAAATTCTGAGCGAGACTGCGATTGCATCATTGATGGAAAGAGGTATTGATGTGTATAACTTGGAAATAGCACCAACACCTGTTGTCTTTAGGGAGTCAAGAGAATATGGTGCGGGACTAATAATCACATCTTCACACAATCCTTTGCAGTGGAACGGCCTCAAGTTTATACTAGAAGGCAGAGGTATTAATGAATCAGAACTTGAACGGATCACAAAGGAAATTAAATTTTCAAAAGAAAAGATCGGCTCCGAGTCGCAAATTAATTCCAACTACATATCAGATGCCGCAAAGTTAATTGGAAACGTTGAAGGGTCACCAAAAATTGCGATTGATGTTGGAGGAGGGGCTGCTTTTGATGTGGCACCCAAACTACTTGAAAAGATAGGGTGTGGCATACAAACAATAAATGAAAAACCTGGAATTTCTTCACACGGTCCTGATCCCACCACGGAGAATCTAAGTGAACTTATTTCAGCTACAAAAAAATGTGATATTGGATTTGCGTTTGATCTTGATGGCGACAGATTGGTTGTTGTAATGGAGGGTAAAAAACAGACATCTGATATTGCACTTGGTCTTGGTGTAGCAAAAGCTCTTGAGATTGGATACAAACGATTTGTGCTTAGTGTTGATACAAGTGTTTCAATTGAGAAATTTATCAAGGACCGTGGGGGTCAAGTTCACAGATCCAAAGTTGGAGAGGCAAATGTAGTAGATTTAATGATTAAAACAAACTCTCAAGCTGGTGGCGAGGGAAGCAGTGCAGGATTTATCCTACCAGAATTCAACATGTGTCGCGATGGTCTCTTAACTAGTGGACTTGTAGTAACCATGCTTGGAACCACGGCCTTTACTGAAGTTATGAAATTCATGAAAGGATATTTGCAGCTACGAACAAAAGTTGACGTAGAAGCAGCATTTCATGAAAAGACATTACAGATTCTAGCTGAGAAGATGAAGGAACACTATAGCCAGCTAATCACAATTGATGGTGTAAAATCAATTATTGATGAAGATAGCTGGGTCCTAGTAAGACAGTCAAATACAGAACATATTGTAAGAATATCCACAGAATCAACTGATCTGAATAAAGCAAAATCGATTCAAAAACAAGTTACAGAGTTGGTAAAACAAAGCTATGAACAAGCTAGACGAAACAGAAATAATTAGAATTTTCCAGCGACGCTTTGGAAGAAAATCAAAGTTTGTACCTGAAGATGTAGAGGTTTTGAAGATGGGTAGAATCACCTTTGTAGCCAAATCTGACATGTTAGTTGAAAGTACAGATGTTCCGCCAGGCATGAAAACCAGAGATGTTGCAAGAAAGAGTATGGTTGCTTGTGTAAGTGATTTTGCATGTAAGGGAATAAAACCTCGATATGCCACTATTTCTCTTGCAATTCCACGAAGGTTTTCTAAATCTAAAATAAATGAGCTGTCTGCTGGTTTTACTAAAGCCTCAAGAGAGTTTGGTGTTAAAATAATTGGGGGGGATGTAAATGAAGGAAAAGAGATTGTTATTGAAGTTTCTATGTTTGGAATTGGTAAAAAAATAGTAAATAGAAGCGGAGCCAAGTCAAACGACATCATTATTACATCTGGTTCGTTTGGATATTCTTCTGCCGGATTACGAATTATTCTAAATCATCTTAAAGCAGATTCCAAATTCGCCAAAAAATGTAAGCGGTTGGTTTTCATTCCTACACCAAAACTGAAATTCGGTCTAGCAATTGCTAACTATGTTTCATCTGCTATGGATTCAAGCGATGGCTTATCTAATACTCTAAATGAGATGAGCAGGCAGAGTGGTAAAAAATTTGTTATAACAAGACTACCTACTAAACCAGAAGTCGAACAATTTGCCAAAAAAAATAAAATCAAATTAACTGATCTTGTTTTTTGTGGAGGCGAAGAATATGAAATTGTTGCTACTGTTTCACAAAATAATTTACCAAAGATCAGATATATATCACAGATGCAAAAGATTCCCTTGTTTGAGATTGGATATGTGGTAAAAGGTAGAAATGTAATTTACCAAGAAAAAAATAAAATTACAACCATCAAAGATTGCGGTTGGCTTCATTTCAAATCCTAATGTTTTTTAAACCCATCCAAGGCTTTGGAAAATGTTGTCTGAACAAGAAGCTAAGGAAAAATGGGGAGTTGCCCACATCTACAGTAGTTACAACAATACTATTGTTCACATAACAGACCTCTCAGGTGCTGAAACGGTGTCAATCAGTTCAGGTGGAAGACATGTAAATGCTGACAGATACGAATCATCACCATATGCAGCAATGAAGTCTACCGGTGCAGTGGTAGCGGTTGCTCATGACAAAGGCTTTACTGGTCTTCACATTAGGGTCAGAGCGGTAGGAGGAGTGGGTGCAAGAGTACCAGGCCCTGGTGCACAGGCAGCAATCAGAGCCCTAGCAAGAGGCGGCTTTAAGATAGGAAGGATAGATGATGTTACACCAATACCCCATGACACGACCCGCAAGAAGGGCGGCAAAAGGGGAAGAAGGGTCTAGCCTTCTACGAGTTTCATCTTTACCTTACAGTTTCTAGATTCAAAGAATTTTGTAATAAACTCAGTAAATTTTTCGTCAGGTTTTTTACCTTTTGAATTCATTATCTGATCAGCAAGCTTTTGTTGCATTCCTGAAAGCAATTCCCCTTTGAATAATATCTTAAAAAATGCCCATCCAAATTTTTCTATGGCATTACTGAGTAAAAAGCCGTCAGTCACTCCACACAACGACTGCAGTTCTTCCATTACTGAAGAAACTAGTTTTCTATCACTTTCGTAATTAGTAGTAGCAACCTCAAAAATTACAACACGATTAATCATGCTCTATTATTCTTTGGCTGGTTTTTTTCCTTAACTAAATAAAATGCTGAAAGTGCCAAGAGTCCTCCGATGAGTGATGCTATAACATAGATGTAAAAATATTCAAAATTCAAATTCATGACAGCAGGACCAAATGTCCTAGCAGGGTTCATCGAAGCGCCAGATATGGGCGCGCCAAAGAATACATCAAAAGCAATCGTGCTTCCTACTGCAATACCAAGTAGACCGCGTGATATTCGTTTATTATGACTTTGTGTGATAAAGAGTATGACACATAATAGAATGAAAGTAAGTAAAATTTCAAGAAAAAAGCTTTCTTGCACCATACCATTTGCAGGCAGTGTTGGAGCAAGGTTGGTCCCTTTTCCTAAAGTAATGGAAAGCATAAAGCTTGCAAAGACTGAAGCTGTAAGCTGAATTGCAACATATTCCACAAAACTTTTTGTGTTAATTTGTTTGCGAATCCAGAAAATTAGTGATACGGCTGGATTAAAGTGAGCCCCAGAAACAGTTTGAAAAGAGTATACGATTACAGTAAATATTACTAGGTGAGCGATGGAAATTCCCAGAAGGCCTGTTTGTAAAACGGCGGCCGCTGTAACAACGTATAAAAACGCAAAGGTCCCAATGAATTCCGCAATCAGTGGTTTCGATAGTTTTTTCTTTTCGTTGTCCATAATAACAAGTGTATAGTCACAATAGAGATTAAGATGAGTTCTGTTCAGTGGATTGCGGGTCAGAGTTTTCTTGCGTTTCTATAGTTCTGCCTTTCTTTAGTTTATCAGACCATGAAACAAGCTTTCCATCTTGTTCAACATTTATGGTAGTTTGTACACGAACCCTGATTCCTACAGATCTGAAAAGCGTAAGTAGTTTTCCACCATCAATCATTTCTGTAACTTCTCCTGACTGGATAAGCTCAGTAAGCTTGGCTACAACTAATTTGGTTTCTTCTGGAAATTGTGATTCTGCAGTTTCAAGAACTTCTAGACCTCTATAGCCAAGTTGTCTTACCACAATTTCTCTTGGAGAAGGAATGTTTGGCTCAGGCTTCTCTTTTGCAGACTTTAACTCCTCTAGCTTTTGTTGTTTTGAAATGTTTTTTTGCATCTCAAGCAATCGTTTTGCTTTCAGTAGTTCTAGTTCCTTGTCTTCTTCAGTCAACCCTTTATCACTCCTATTGGAACAAGTTTTGCTACTTTTGTAGCTATCCCAATTTCATGTGAAACATTAGCAACAGCGTCAACATTTTTGTATGCTTCTGGTGCTTCTTCGACAATTCCTTCTCTTGTGAGGGCTTTTATGAAAATTCCTTTATCACTAAGCGTTTTTTGAACTTGGGCCTCAGTGAAGTTACGACGGGCTGCAGACCTTGACATCATTCTTCCTGCACCATGAGCTGTTGAGCCAAAGGTAAGTTCCATAGAGTTTGGTTTACCTAAAAGAATCCAGCTACCAGTCCCCATGGAACCCGGAATAAAAACAGGTTGACCCACTTCTTTGTATTTTTGTGGGATTTCGTCTCTACCTGCAGGAAATGCTCTTGTAGCGCCTTTTCTGTGGACCACAACAGATTTTAGCTGTCCATCGATTTTGTGTTTTTCTACTTTTGCTATATTGTGAGCTACATCATAGACAAGTCTCATATCCAAGTCTGATTCAGACTGCTTGAAAACACGCTCAAAGGCCTTTCTTGTCCAGTGTGTTATCATCTGTCTGTTACTCCATGCAAAGTTTAGGGCAGCAAACATGGCTTTCCTGTAAGACTCTCCTTCTTCTGATGTATTTGGAACGCATGCAAGTTCTCTGTCTGCCAAACTAATACCATATTTTTGTAATGCTTGCTCTGAGGTTCTTAGATAATCGCTACATACCTGATGCCCAAAGCCCCTTGAACCACAGTGTATCAAAACAGTAATCTGTCCTTCATTGTATATTCCCATCTTTTTTGCAGCTTCTTTATCATGTATTTCTAGCACTTTCTGTACTTCAAGGAAATGATTTCCAGAACCAAGGCTTCCAAGCTGTGGAGCGCCTCGTTTTCGTGCTGTGGGTGAGACTTTGTTTGGATCTGCATTTTTTATTTGTCCATTTTCTTCACACATTTCTGCGTCATCTTTTGTACCGTATCCGTTGTCAATGGCCCACTGTACTCCTTTTACAAGAACTTCGTCAAGCTGGGAAAAATTCAATTTCACGGCTCCTTTTGAACCAACTCCTGATGGAATTGCGTTGAAAAGCTCAATGACAAGCTCTTTGAGTTTTGGTCTTAGATCTTTTTCATTAAGGTTTGTTCGCAAGAGTCTTACACCACAATTAATATCATAACCAACACCACCAGGGCTGATCATTCCTTCTTCTGAATCCATGGCAGCAACCCCACCAACGGGAAAGCCGTATCCTTCATGGCCATCAGGCAAAACCACCACATGTTTTTGAACGCCAGGTAAGGTGGAGACGTTTATTGCTTGAGTGATTGTTCTGTCTGTCATCATTTTTTGTAATAGCCCTTCGTCTGCGTATATAGTGACAGGAACTTTCATCCCACGATTTGAATCGGCTTCAATTCTATATTCCATATTACCAACTTTTTTTGGAATTAGTGATGTCATACTGATCGGTAAAATCGCGCTCCTGTACAATTTAAATCATAAGTAGGTTTATTTTCCTAATTCAGTTCAAATTCATTATG
>CAYZOW010000057.1:0-5700 GCA_964480245.1 uncultured Nitrosopumilaceae archaeon
CTGAGCCATAGACCCGCAAAATAGCAGGCGCTAATTTCGTTATTTAAACTTGAGTGAGAATGAAATTGATTTTAGTTTTTGACAGTCTCGATTTGAGAGTATTTCTCAAGAATCCTTGTCAATACTGTAGAGACTGGTGCGTTGTGCATCTTTTCTTTTTCAGCAAGAAGTTTTCTGTATGCATCAAGTGTAATGTAAACTGGAATCGAACCATTTCCTTCTAGCAGTCCTCTAACTTTGTATAGTGCAGTTTCCATTCCTTTTTCTGCGGTCTTGGCAAATTTGATCTTGTTTAGTATTCCACCAAGTGGTCCAAAGGGCATTTTGTAATTTACTGTCATGATTAGTCTTGTCATCTTGTCTTCAAGTGACTTGAATTCAGTTACAATATCCCACTTTTTGAATGGGCCTTTAATCATTTTTGCAGCAATTCTTTCTTCTTGGATAAATTCGGTTGTTTCACAATCCCACTCTAGTCTTTTACCATCAAAGTCTCCTATCACTCTAAATGTAGTTCCAACACCCATTCCTGCCTTAACATCCATTGGTACTACGGTCATGCCAACTCGTTCTTCGAATTGGTCAGCAATATGCTCTGGTCTTGCAAAATAAGTAAAGACGTTAGAAAGTGATGCTTTGATATCTATTGTTTTACTAACTGTAGTCATGCAGTTGCAACTTCTTTTAAGTCGAGATTTAAAGCTTTTGTTAATTTTCAGAAAATATACACAGTTGTAATATATTAAAGAAAACTACATTTGAACTTGATGAGTTTAGATCGTCTTTTAATTGTGGTTTTTTTTGGTTTTTTGATGGCCCCTGCAATTTATGATGCAAGTGCCCATCAGCTATTTAATTCTGCAGAAGAAAGGATAGGTAATTACAAAATTCAGATTACAACTTTGCCTGAGATCCCAACTGTAAATGAAAAGTCTCAGATCCTCTTTAGAGTATTAGATGGCGATGGTAATGAAGTTGACAAATTCAGAATGGGAATCAGGATATACTACAATGATCTTTTAGTTGACACTCTGCCTCCACAGTACCATGACAATGGTCACTGGGAAACAGATTATGTTTTCCGTGAACCTGGAAACCACATCTTTAGGGTTGATCTATATGATGTAGGAGAAAATGGCAAAGTGCTGACCTACACATTTAACATAAGTACGTTGAATCCCTTTGGGTACATCTTTTATTATACAATTATTTCTGGTGGCATAGCAGGCATTGGAATAATGATCTGGGCCATTTTGTCAAAGAAAAAGACTAGAGCTAAACTCTAGCTTGTACTGAGACTCTTCCCAATCTAAAGGCAAAAAGTGTTGTAAGCAGAGTCATTGCAAAAAGCAAAATTCCAATTCCAAGATGTAATGCTACAAGCAATGCATGCAACTTCAGATCAATGACTATCGCACCAAGTGTGATTTGTGTGACTACAAAGATTGCAGCTAGTGTTGCTGTCAATTTCATTTTTCTGTCAGCTCCTTTTGCTAACCAACTACCAACCGCTGTTGCAATGATCAAAGCACCTGTTGTTGCTGCAATAAATCTGTGTGTCCACTCAATCACATAATCTTCATTTGGGAGAATTCCGCTTGGACACAAAGGCCATTCTGGACAAGAAAGACCAAGACCACTAGCAGAGACGTAACCACCAATAAACATCAGAGAATACAAAATTACAAGAGACGCAAGTGATAGATATTTTAAAATCATTATTACTCTACGATAAAGCTGCCTTTCATGCCTTGTAAGGAGTGACCCGGAACGGTGCAGATGTAGTAATAGGTACCAGGTGCACCTGCAGTAAACGTAACTTCACCTTCTTCATTTGGTTTTAATGGGTTGTTAGGATCTTTTATTGCAGAATTCCAGACAAGAGTTGTTGAATCTTCAGGATTTGTCACTACACCAAAGGAGTGAAATGTCTTGCCTGCATTTTTGACTTTGATTGTTACAGAATCGCCAGACTTTACTTTTATCTCTGGGTTGTTTCCTTCTTCGCCTGGAAGTGCATTAAATGCAAGTGTTCTAAAATCAGAGCTCTCAACAAAGTTTAGATCAAAGGAAACTTTGGTTCCTGTGGGTGCTGCTGCCTGTCCTGCTGGCTTTGCCTCTTCAACTATTATTTTTCCTTCCATTCCTTGCTCTCTATGCCCTGGAACTGCACAGATATAGTAGTAAGTTCCTGCTTTTGATGGAACGAGTGTGACTTGACCCCCAGTTCCCGGCTTGAGAGGGTTAGATGCACTTCCTATTTCAGTACCCGATATAGCTGGTCCTGTTCCTTCTGTTGCATCAGTAACAGCAAATGAATGAAAAGATTTTCCACCATTTTTGACGTCAAAAATTATTTTGTCGCCAACATTTGCGTGAATTTCTGGACTATTTCCTTCCTCACCTGGAAGTGCATTAAATACCATTGTCTTAAAGTCAGGTGATTCGATAAATGTTAAAGATACTTGAATTTCTTTTCCAGTGGCAACAGCTGCTGGTCCAGTTGATACTGCCTTTTGTCTTGCTACTGCTGGAGGAGTAGAGATCCAATAATCCCACATTGAGAAGAAGATTACTGCACCAACTATCATGATTCCAACTGTTATGGCTAGCATCTTACCCATTCTTGCTGGTGTTGTCCTCAGTATTGGTTCTTCATGTTCTGTGTGGCTCATATCATATCCTTAATATCCTGAGTGATGATGTGGTGTTTTTGCTTTATGAGGATAGTAATATTTCCCCCCAATTCCAAATGGATCGTCCATGTTGGCTTCTTTTCCTTTGGAAGAGCTGTGAATTACATTAATTAAGAATATGATCATGCTAGCACCAATTAGCATTGCGCCAATACTTGTAATTTGGTTCATTGCAATCCATTCTGGAAATGCCGGATAATCATAAATTCTTCTTGGCATGCCATACAGTCCTAGAAGGTGTTGTGTAAAGAAGACGATGACTGCACCAATAAACGCAAGAATAAAGTGCCAGTCTGCAAGCTTTTCGCTGTACATCCTGCCTGTAACAAATGGGAAGATGTAGTAAAAGAACCCAATAGAGCCAAACGCAATAGTTCCAAAGACAAACAGGTGGAAGTGACCAACTACCCAGTAAGAGTCGTGAGTGATAAAGTCAAGCGGCATTGCAGTATTAAGAACTCCACCAGCACCCGCTGCAAAGAAAAGAGCAATTCCACCCACTGCCCATTTCATCGGTGCTGCAAATCTGATTCTTGCTCCCCACATTGTTGCCAAGAAATTAAATACATGCATTGCAGATGCTGGCACTGCTGCCAAAGTTCCAACCATAAATACAGTCTTTTCTGTAAATGACATTCCTGTAGAATACATATGATGTGCCCATGATGCAAAGCTTACTATGCTAAGCAATACAAATGCAGCAATTCCCGACGCCTGACTGAAAATAGGCTTTCTTGAAAACCTGGGAATTATCTCATACATCATGCCAATAGCTGGAATAACCATGACGTAAACTTCAGGATGGAATGTAAACCAAAAGAGGTGTTGATATGCTATAGGATCTCCCCCCATTGCCGGGTTGAAAAAACCGGAGACACCTAGTCTGTCTGTTAGTAGCATCAAAAGCGCAGCTGCAAATGTGGGCATTGCAACAAGCATTATTAAAGAAGAAGTCAGAATTGACCATGCAAGTAAGGGCATCTTGCTCAGGGGCAAATCAGGATGCTTGCATTTTAGAATTGTAACGATAAAGTTTACTGCTCCAAGAATTGATGAAACTCCAACTATTTTGAGTCCAAATATCCACATGTCTGCAGCAGGACCTGGTGCTCTAAGAATAGAATATGGTGGATATGCATTCCATGTGGTGTCTGAAAAGCCAAGCCAGATAAGTGCGCTCCCTACTGGAATCATCCAAAATGCAATTGCATTTAGTTTTGGATATGCCATGTCCTTGTATCTTACCATTATCGGTATGAGGTAGTTTCCTATTGCAGAAGCAAATGGAAGTATGAAGAGAAATATCATCGTGGTTCCATGTACGGTAAATATTCTGTTAAATGTCATAGAGTCACTAATTATCTGAGATCCTGGAAGGAATAGCTCTACACGCATTGCAAGAGCAAGTGCACCACCCAAAAAGAGAAACGCTACTGATGTTATCAGATAGAGAAGTGCTACATCGGTGTGATGCGTTGAAAACATTATCTGCCAAACAGGTCGTGGCTTTGCAAGTTCTAATACCATTTTGTTGACTCCTTGTCACTTGGTTTTTTTAAAGTTAATAAAAAGTTTAGTATCATGTCCCTTCCACATAAAGTGTTCCACGCATGTTATAATGGATTAATCCGCAATATTCTCTACATTGGATTGGAAATTCTCCAGCTTCCTCTGGAACAAACCAAATCGTGTTAACTCTTCCTGGTACTGCGTCCATAAGCACTACATAGTCTGGAATGTTAAATGAATGAATAACATCTTTAGAAACAACTTCGAATTTGTAAGGTTCCCCTTTCTTTAGATGAAGCTCGCCAACCTCTTTTGTTCCGTCATCATGTTCAAAGCTCCAAAACCACTGTTGACCAGTTACTTTGATTATCTTTGCATCCTCAGGAACTTCTTCTAAGAGGTGCTCAATGTACCAAGAATCTGCTCCGACCCAAACAAGAATTGCAGTAACTACTCCAATGTAAATCCATTCTGGCCAAGTAGAATGTGCCATCTAATGAGTCTCCCCAGTTTCCCACTTTGTTGGGTTTTTGTTTTGTGGATGTGATTCTCTAAATCTCCATATCAACCAGATAAGGGTTCCAGATACTACTGCACCTATCACAAAGGCTGCTGTAGTCATCCTGAAAAAGAGATTCCATACCTCTGCTCTCCGATTTAGGTACTCTCCTGTGTTTTCTTGACCAAATGCAAGGGTAATTGTAGGCAAAATGAAAAGTGTGATTATCGGTATGGCAAGATATACATTTCTCATGTTTGATGTTTTGACGTGGTTTTAATTTTCTATTTAAGGGTTTTGAAGATTTTCATCATTCTGATCGGACAGCAACAACATGTTTTGTAACTATGATGATAATTATTAATGAAAACGGCAGCTAGAATTCTTGTTTTTACTGAATCATAACTAGCGTTAGGGGTTTTTAAAAAAAAGAAAAAAGGGAAATTAGATGTTCCTAGTCTATACTACTTCTACTGGAGTTTCTACTGTTGGAGACAGTGCGTCTGGATTATCTACGCTTTCCCATACGAAGATTTGTATATCGTATGATCCGGCTTCAGTAGGTGTCCATGACTGTGCTGGGTTCAGGGATTGTCCTGGTGCCAGCGATCCTGTAATCCATGATAGCGAGTGTGTGACTCCGTCCTTGGATATTTGTACCAAGTATGCAAATGATTGATCTCTGTCCTGGCCGTTTGCTAGGTCGGCTGTAATCTGGACTTGTTGGTCCACATTGATCTCGTCTAGCTCGTTGCCAAATGCATCAACAATTCTTGGGTTGGTTGCCGGCGCTCTTTCAAGCGGTGGGACAATTGATCCAATGAAGGTTGTTGCTGTGACTTCGAGTTCATCTGCTGTTGTGTATGGGCTTGGCAGTGTATTGTCTTCATATTCACCTGTGACTGTGTCACCCTCTGCTACTCTAAGTCGGCGGCCGGAAGACTCGCCAGTTACAGTGAAATACACTGTGCCTTCGAATATTCCCGTAGCTTCGTT
>CAYZOW010000058.1:0-5350 GCA_964480245.1 uncultured Nitrosopumilaceae archaeon
TTTTCTTTCATCTTTACTACGAAGATCCTGTTCCAGATACTTCTCTGCTCTTCTTGCTTCTGCAAGAGAAAACCTTCTGATCAATGTAGGAATCCCAGCCAATTTTAATAAAATTATGGCAATTACAAAAGAAAGAATTTCAGAGTCAAGATTTTCAAGTTTTTCAATGTCTGAGCCATAAATTTGACCTGTTGTTGCAACTATAATCCTACCATAGGCTTTTTCAACTGCTGGTTTCCAATCTGGGTGATCAAGTTGTTCAAGATTAAGACCTATATCTACTAGATATTTGCCTGCTTCTGTAAGAAAGGGATATTTGGCTAGATCTTTTTGACCTGGATTAATCATGGCTTTTTTGTCGCTTTTAACCTTAAAAATTTGGTTATGCTGTTACAGTTATTCTGACTAGAAGTTTGTTAGTTTTTTGTCATTTGATATTAGTTGTTTATTTTTATGAAAACTATATAATGATTCTATTCAAACTCAAATACACTAGGAGTTTAAATTACCCCCAAAAAAAGTACCATTATGCAGATAGGTGTGCATGTTTCTATTGCAGGTTCTGTTGACAGGTCTGTTGATAACGCTACAACAAGAGGATGTACTGCATTTCAGATCTTTACAAGAAACCCACGTGGATGGGCTGCTAAACCACTTTCAGACAAGGACATAACAAGTTTCAAAGAAAAGCTTGCTGCAAGTAAGATTGATAGACTTGCAACTGTATCTCACATGCCATATTTACCAAATCTATCTTCTCCAGAAGATGATCCTTTTGCAAAATCTTTGAACTCTTTATCAAATGAGATAAAAAGATGCGCTAAGCTTGGGATTCCCTATCTCGTAGCTCATCTTGGTAGTTACAAAAAGGAGAAGGGGGGCAGCCCTCAGAAGGGAATGGAAAGACTGGTTAAGGCTTTCACAAAAGCTGTTGCAGAAAACCAAAATGATGTTATCGTTCTTCTTGAAAATACTGCGGGATACAAAAATAGTGTTGGTTCTAACTTTGAGCAGCTTGCCTCTATTTTCTTTCAACTAAAACCTGCAAAGAGATTTGGTATCTGCCTTGATACTTGTCATGCGTTTGCAGCAGGACATGACTTGCGAACACAAAAAGTAGCTACATTAACACTGAAAAAATTTGATACTGCCATAGGCACAGAACACCTTAAGATACTTCATCTAAATGATTCGAAAGGAGAGATTGGATGTAATGTGGACAGACATGAACATATAGGACTTGGTAAAATTGGTGAGACTGGTCTTAGTTATGTAATAAAATTTGCCAATTCTAAAAAGATCCCAATTATTTTAGAAACACCTATAGATGATAGGCGCGACGATGTTGGAAACATAAAAAAAGTAAAAGAACTGGCATAGTTACAGATGAGATTAAGCAAATTGGATGGATTGGTGTCTTGTGAATTATGATCAGATAATGCAGCTTGCATTAGAACGTGGATTTTATTTCCCAAGCTGTGAGATTTATGCTGATGCGCAAGCTGGCTTTTGGGAATATGGACCGTCTGGTGTCAGCTTGAAAAATAAATTTGTAGAGCTTTGGAGACGAGAGCTTGTCAGAAGAGATAGGATGATGGAAGTAGATGGTTCACAGATCATGTCAAAGTCTGTCTTTGAGGCATCTGGTCACCTTACAAGCTTTGCAGATCCCATCGTAGGGTGTGAAAAATGCAGGTCAATTTTTAGAGCCGATAAACTAATCGCAGAAATTACCTCTATTGTAGTGCCTGAAAGTGCAGAACTTTCTGAGTTTGATAGGATACTTTTGGAAAAAAATGTAGTCTGTCCAAAATGTAAAAACAAACTTGGAAACACTCGCAAATTTAATATGATGTTTAAGGTTGGGATTGGTCCAGAATCAGAACCTGCGTATCTTAGACCAGAAACATGTCAGTCCATTTTTGTAGACTTTCCAAGACTCTTTAAAACAATGCGAGGTAAACTTCCTTTCACAATTGCACAGATTGGCAAGAGTTTTAGAAATGAGATTTCGCCAAGGCAAAGTCTTCTTAGGCTAAGAGAGTTTTACCAAGCAGAAATTGAGGTCTTTTGCAATCCAAACAAGCTGGATGATCTTGAAAAATTTTCTGAAGTTGAGAATACGGAAATTAGAGTAATGATAAACGATGATATCAAGAGTATGACTTGTAAACAAGCTCTAGAGTCTGAAATTTTGCCAAACAAGCTTGTAGCGTACTATCTAGGTTTGCTAGTAGAATTTTATCAAAAGACTGGAATTGATGTCAAAAAAAGCAGGTTTAGAAAACTTGCAGACAAGGAAAAGGCATTTTATGCATCAGTTGCGTTTGACTTTGAAGTTGAGACTACCGTTGGGTGGTTAGAACTTGTCGCGTGCAACTACAGATCTGATTATGATTTAAAAAGTCATGCTAGTATAAGCAAGGAAAAATTTGAAGTTCTTGATGATGATGTGAAGGTACTTCCCCATGTGTTTGAGCTATCTATGGGCATAGACAGGAGCCTTTACACTATCTTGGAGCATAGTTTCCGTGAGGACAAGGATAATGACAGAGTAGTTCTTTCCTTAAAGCCATATCTTGCTCCAATTCATGTTGGAATACTTTCTCTTGTAAAAAAAGATGGTCTTGCAGAAAAGACTGAAGAGATTTTTTCCAAGCTTAGAACAAAGTATGACACTTTTTTGGACCACTCTGGTGCTATAGGAAGAAGGTACAGGAGGCTTGATGAAGTTGGGGCACCACTTGCTGTTACGGTAGATCACCAAACTCTGCAGGATAATACAGTTACTGTTAGAATGCGTGACTCCATGAATCAAGAAAGAATAAAAATTTCAGATCTTGATTCGTATCTTACAAAAGAGATAGCTTATCCCTAGTTTAAAAAATAGTTTGTTAGGAAGACGGTTCTGATATGAAAGGAGTGGATTGTGCTCTATACTTTATCTTAAAGAACGCATCCTTCATTGCATGAGCCTGTGGAATAAGACCGTCCTGTGAATCTATCTCTACTTGCCATTGTCCTAATATCGAATCTATTGATGTAATTGAGAATCTCTCGAGTGGGTTGGCTGGACCTGAATATCTGACCCTGTATATCTGATCTCCGACAGTTATGCTCTTAATGCTGCCTGGCAATCCCGTGGTTGATTGTGTTACAAGACAATCTTCTGAACCACCTATCAGACACGTTCCGTCTGGTGCAATTACTCTGTATCGCATGTCACCCCCGTCCTTAAACGATGCATATAGAATTCTTGGAAGTGCTACAGTATTGCCATCCTTGTCTGTGATTATCTCTATTGTATGTGGTTGTGACAGAGATGCTGTCCTTGTGGGCGGGAATAGGTTTACTGCTGTTTGAGTCTCAAATGACTTGCCGTAAAACTCTGCTTTTGCCTGTATTTGATAAGTTGTCACTTGATCAACATTTTGGGTCTTCCATTGTAGCGTTACTGCTGTTTGTCCCGCATCAAAGAGCTGTCCTTGTGATGTGTAAACTGTCTTTCCAGCAGCTACTAGTGATATGGTTCCGTATATTGGCTTGTCTGCTTCGTTAGTAAAGTATGCAGTTGGTGTTGTTGTGGTACCTGCTGCCTTGTTGTGTGTTATATCCAATTCTAGACTTCCGTCAACTGAATAGTTTGGCTTGACACCTATGGAGTATTTGTCAGAGTCTTGTACCATTAGATCTTCGTTTAGTACGTGTATCCAGTATTCTGTGGCCGGTCCTTCCATCAATCTCTGTGGAATTGTGCCTGATATGGAATATGTTGTGTTGGATATCTGTAGTGGTGTGATGTCCATTACTATTGATGTGTATTGATCAACACTTTGCCCCATGCTGATGAATCTAAGCTCGGCACGTCTGATTGGTGTCGGGCTATCGACTATTGAGTATATGGACATGGACTGATGGTTTACATACTCGTTTGTAGTCTCCGATGAGCTAATCTTTGTACCGTTTCCTAGCTGGAACTTGACATCAAATATCTTTGGAGCTTCAACATCTTTTGGTACAGTGACTGGTGTTGGTTCCTCTACTATGCCTCCAAGTCCACTAGCTCCTCCTGCAGGTCCAACACCTGTACGTCCAGCACCGCCTCCACTACCTCCGCCTGGTGATCCTCCGCCTGGTGATCCTCCGCCTGGTGATCCTCCGCCTGGTGCTGCCGCTGCTCTACCAGCTCCAAAGAAGGAATTCGAAAAGGTTGTTGCTGATACTTTGTATGGTGATGGGGCACCGTCAGGCAATGTTGTTGGAAGTGCTACGAAAGTACCATCTTCTTCAGAATCTCTGAATATCACTACCTCTAATGGACTTGATATTCCTGCATCGGTTAGGTTAGCGTCTGTAAATGTAAATGTGATTTCACATCCTGCGGCACACGAGCCACTAACTAGTGTAAGGTCTACCACATCACCAACAAAGGTAATGGCACCTCCGTTTGATGTTGGGGAGCTAACTGACGTTGGCGTCACCATCGATGTTCCTCCTGTTGGTAATGTTAGTGTCATAGATATGTCAGAGGAGATTTGAGCTGTTGCAGTAGCAGCGGGATCTATTATCATTATAGTTGTAGTGCCAACTTTATATGAAGAGCCAACAGACATGGCAACAGTTTCTGTAAGTGATTTAGTTGTGAATTGTAGGTTTACTGTACCGTCGTTGATAGCAACTGTTTCTGTAAGTAACTTGCCTGTAATTAGTGCGTTAACTGTGCCATCGTTGATAACAACTGTTTCTGTAAGTAATACGCCTGTGATTCGTGCGTTTACTACGTCACTGATGGCAACAGTTTCTGTAAGTGATTTGGTTGTAGTTCGTGCATTGACTACACCACTGATGGCGACTGTTTCTGTAAGTGACTTGGTTGTAGTTCGTGCGTTGACTACACCACTGATGGCGACTGTTTCTGTAAGTAATACGCCTGTGATTCGTGAGTTGACGACGTCGCTGATGGCAACAGTTTCTGTAAGTGACTTGGTTGTAGTTCGTGCGTTGACTACATCGCTGATGGTAACTGTTTCTGTAAGTGACTTGGTTGTAATTCGTGCATTGACTACACCGCTGATGGCGACTGTTTCTGTAAGTGACTTCACTGTAGTTTGTGCATTGACTACACCGCTGATGACAACAGTTTCTGTAAGTGACTTGGTTGTAGTTCGTGCGTTTACTACATCGCTGATGGCGACCAATTCTGTAAGTGACTTGGTTGTAATTCGTGCGTTGACTACGTCGCTGATGACAACAGTCTCAGACAATGACGGACCTATCTGTGCGTTTACTACATCGCTGATGGTAACAGTTTCAGACAATGATCGGCTTGCTGATTTGGTGAATGTGTCTG
>CAYZOW010000059.1:0-5095 GCA_964480245.1 uncultured Nitrosopumilaceae archaeon
CAGAAGGATCTGTCTCTTGAACTCTCAGACATGACAACATCGTTTCCTACCTTCCTTAATGCAGTCTGGGCTACATATGACACTGTTCAGAACCTAAAGTATGGTGATGCTGACATGATATCAGATCAAGATCTCATCCTTGCCAAGTTTGAAGTTATTCTTGGAAGACTAGATCGTCAGATCCAGATGTCAGAAAACATCATGCAAGTAGTAGCTACAGGAATTAATGTCATTCAAGCCGAAGTTTCCAATAAACTTGCAGCTCTAATAGTGTGGTTTACTGTAGCTGGAACTGCTATATTGGTACCTAACACACTTGCAACTATTTTTGGTTTATATCCAAGTACTGAAGAAAATATTCGTTGGATGCTACCTACTTTGGGTATATCTGCTGTACTTTCTGCTGTTGTTACATACAAGTACACAAAACGGTGGAGAGTCAAATCATTTAGCATGAAAAGATTTAGAAACATAAAGAAAAAATTACACCACAATTAATCTATTTTTAAAATCTCTTTTTGAGAATTAACATTATCTCCAAGGTAGAAGATAGATTGCACCATAAAGTGTAAGTACTGAAGTAATTCCCATGGCGACAAACCATAATATTCCACTTCTCATGTTTTGCGATATTTTTCCAGTCATAATAAACTTACAGTTTACTTGACTCTAGTAAGACAATAACTAAATGATTTGATTGAATCAGTTAAGATTAATACTGGATAGGAAAGGATCCGTTCTTGGTGGCCCTTGTAGTACAGTGGCCAGTATAGGGGACTGTGGATCCCCGGACAGGGGTTCGATTCCCCTCAAGGGCCCCTTTACTTTACTTTAAAATATGCCGAATTTACTTGATTCTATCTCTTCTTTAATGGCAAGCTTGACTTTCAAATTTTTCTTGGTAACCTTTTCTGTAAGCCATGTAAGAAACTTCTTCTCAAGACCTTTACCCTTAATTTTATCAAAAGCAGGACCCATCTGATCTGATAATTTCTGTGCGAGTGACTTGTTCACACATACAACATAAAAATGCCAGCCAAACGCGAATTCGGAGTCTGTAACAATAAAGTCGTTTTCACCATGTACCATCTGTTCTAGGCTTCTTAAGGTAGATACAATCTCTCTACTCGTGTTTTCATAGTCTATAGCAGAGACATTGATGTTTATTCTTTCATCCAACAACAGCATTTAGAATTTTTCCAATAAAAACTTGACTCATTATGGAAACAGGATTTTAACTACGTTTCTCTAAAAGATATTCTACATCTATATTAAAAAACGTCCGGAGTATGTTGATATAGTTCCTTATGGGCTGCGGAATTTCATCTCCACAGGCAACACCCAAGTTTTTTGCATTTATCCATATGATAAGAGACTGTATTATAGTTAGAAAGCGATCGTTTCCGACCTCTGGCGAACCAATTGCCTTTGTATACCTTTCAGCAAACTCCCATGCAGTTACAAAATCTATGCAATCTGTTCCAAAGACTGCTAGAAGCTGTTCCTTTAGATCATATGCTTTTTTAAAAGGAATAATGTTGAGTATATAGGGAAAGTCTACCTTGTCTGGTAGAAATCCTGGCAATGGCCCCCAAATTGTTATTATTCTACACCCCCATTTCAGTCGTGAAAATTTTTCTGTCATACTTTCAATAATATGTTGGTCTGAGAACCAAAATAATACGACAGTTGCGTCGCTAATATAGGATTGTGTTATGTCTTGGCATTGTAAAATGCCATTTGTGAGTTTTTTTTCTTTAAGTAGGTTTTTTGCGGAAGTAATTTTTTCTATGTCATTATCTATTCCAACTGCTTTTTGTACACCAAATTCTTCTAGAGCTATAGCAATCCCTTTTCCATTTCCACAACCAAGATGATAAAAAACATCTTCCTTAGTCAGAGCAGCAAATCGCAATATGTCCCTAAAAGCATGATCAGGCAGCTGCACTTCCTGTCCTGAGATAATTGACTGTGGAAGTGATGCAAGATATTCTTCTATTTTCACAATTGACTATGTAAGTGATCTAAATTTATTCCCTTATTCTTTCAAGCGTAGACACTGCCTGCCATAATGCGACCCTCACATAGGATGGCATGTTTGGATCCTGTGTTATGTCATCTAGTAAGCTTATGGCATTTGCGGCACGCATAGAAACAGAATATTCTTCTTTTTTGAGTTCTATTGCTAAATCTGTTATACCTTTCTTAATGTTTTTTGGAGTAGAGGGATTGGATGCCATGTCCTCAAGTGTAGCAATGGCCTGATTAAGAGTTTCCATGTTTTCAGATTTTTTGTCGACCATTGTACCATCAAGGCTACCTAATTAGCATGATTTTATAAAGTTTGCACTAGAGTTCCAGAAATATGTTATCTGATTCAACTACTACTTTGTACGAATTCAAATCCTTTATCTTTGCAGGAAATGCGACAAGCTTACCTGTCTTAGAATCCCACTTTGAACCGTGCCAGTCGCATGTCACAACAGTGCCCTCAAGCTTTCCTTCCGCAAGACTTGCTCCAGCGTGGGTGCAGGTATCATCCATAGCATAATAGCCACCATCTACGTTCATTACAAGAATGTCCTTTCCATCTGCAGTAACCTTTTGCATCTTGCCAACTGGAATATCAGAAGTTTTAGCGACCATTATTTTTCCCACAGAATTTTTTTTGATTACCCGTCTTAATAGGGTTTAGATTGTATACACTATACGAAACAAGTATTGCGTGTAATAATGGTCTATCTTGCAAATCTTACGGTATTTTCTAATTTGCCAAGTCCATCTATTTCCATTTCTATCTTATCGCCATCTTTCAAATAAACCGCATCTGGTTTATTCAACATAACTCCAGCAGGAGTTCCTGTAGATATTATATCGCCCTTTTCTAGCGTCATGACTTTGCTTAACATGGAAATAATTGTAGGTATTTTCAAAAACATATTTGATGTGGAAGAGTTCTGTCTGATTATGCCATTTACCTTTGTCACCATTTTGAGATTTTGTGGGTCCGTTATTTCGTCTACAGTAGTAATCCAGGGGCCACAGGGGGCAAAGGTATCAAATCCCTTTGCACGTGTAAACTGTTTATCTTTTGCTTGTATGTCGCGTGCAGAAGCATCATTTAGGATCATGTAACCAAAAACTACATCTTTTGCTTGTTGCTCTGTTATGTTTTTACATTCCCTTCCTATAATTACTGCAAGCTCTATCTCATAATCTAGTTTAGATACAAATGAGGGACAAATTATATCTGAAGTAGGTCCATTAAGAGCAGTTTTTGGTTTCATTATTATGGCTGGTTCATCAGGCGGAATCAAGTTTTGTTCCATTACATGATCCATGTAGTTAAAAACAAGACAAATTATCTTAGAAGGATTTGGAATAGGTGAAAGAATTTTGAAACTGGAAATCTTTTGATGGTAATTAAGTTTAGATGCCTCACGCTTTACCTCATCGTACCACCCATCAAAAAGAAAATCCTTAATGTTTTGTGGTATTGGAATACCTGTCTGATGTGTAATCTCTTCTTTTGTTATTACGCCATCTCCATTAACAAAACCATATGTTTCCATATTTAATCCTAATAATCTTGCAATTTTCATTTTTCTTCACTTATGAGTGTAGATTGCTTGAATTGCAGAATCTTTTCTGCAATATCCAAATCTAACGAACTGAATTTCTACACCCTCATTTAATTCTAAGTAGTGGTTTTCAGTAAAAGCTTGCAGAATATCAAGACTGTCCTCATTAAATTTATCATTCACATAAAGCGTCTTTGGTATCAGAATATTTATCTTCACAGCACTTTTTTGAGGCACCCATTGAATTTTAGGAAATTCCGCTTTATAGTCATCGCCAGAATATTCTCCCTCAATGTCAGATCCGGTTTTTGTTATTTTGACATTATAAAGTTTAATCAGTCTAACCTGATCATTAACCCTTAGAGTTTTTGCATCTTCACCAGAAATGTAAAAAGTTCCATCAAGTTCTATCTTTCTTTTGCCCAAATCTTTTTGTGGATGATTTTGAATCTCAACTGATGACAGTTTGTTATTTTTTACTGTCAACTTTACGGGCTCTGTGACCATAAATAGCCTTATGCTTGTTGCATCAACCATCTTTCTGTTAAACGATTCTAGAGTATCAAATGGAGCAAGCGTATCAGATTTTGTAAAACCTAAGGAAAGGACAAACTTTCTAATTGCCTCTGGAACAATTCCTCTTCTACGTAAAGCCTCAAGTGTCGGTAGCCTTGGATCGTCATAACCAGATACTTGACCATTGTCAACTAGTGGTTTTAGTATTCTTTTTGAGACAGGCATACCCTCAAATTCTAGCCTAGAAAACTCTAACATCTTTGGTTTTCTCATTTGTAATTTATCTAAAATAGCATAATAGAGCTCATTTCTAAGCTCATATTCTTTTGTTCTAAATGCATGTGTTACGCCATCTATACTATCTTCTATTGCTACTGCGAAATCATAGTTAGGCCAAACTCTGTATTTGTCTATAAGTAGTGGATGAGTGCCCTCTATTATTCTAAACAGGACAGGATCCCGCATCACGGTATTTTTTGATTGCATGTCGCCACGAAATCTAACTATGGCCTCCCCAGGTTTGTATTTTCCAAACATGTCGTGCCATCTCCTGGTGTTTTGGTTTAAATCTACAGAACGGCATTTACACGATTTCATCTCCCTTCTGTTTTTGCTTATTGTTTCTTGATTGCAAGTACAAACATATGCGTAGTTTGATTCAATCATTTGTATTGCTTTTTTGTAAATCAATTCCATATCGTCCGATGTGTTTTTTACATGATCATATTTTACTCCAAGCCAGTCAAGCCCAACCTTGATGGCAGCGTAATATTCAAGTCTCTCATTTTCTGGATTTGTGTCATCAAATCTCAATATCATTTTGCCACCATACATCTTTGCATATTCTTCGTCTATTATAGCAGCTTTTGCGTGACCAATATGGGGATAGCCATTTGGTTCTGGTGGAAATCTTGTTACTACCTTACCATGTTCTGCTCCTTCAAGCGGAGGAAGACCAGTTCTTTCATGCTTTGGCTTAACAATAAGTAGTTCCGGAA
>CAYZOW010000060.1:0-5028 GCA_964480245.1 uncultured Nitrosopumilaceae archaeon
GTATCGTCACAATCAACATACGAGTAGGGGAACTCGCAATGGGAAGACTGGCGAATACATCCACTTTTTTATTTTTAACTTTCTAAATACGTCTAGCTAGAAGAAGAATACAGGTCTTTATGAACTGAATAGTCTCTGTTATACCCATCTTTGATTTGCCCTCATTTCTATTAACGAATCTAGTTGGTAATTCTATTCCATTAAATCCCATTCTCTTTAATAAGCACAGTATTTCAATCTGGAATGCAAAGCCTTTTGATTTTATTTGAGAAAAGTTAATAGAATTTAAGACGTCTTTTCTAAAAATTCTAAACCCACTTGTAGGATCTGATATCTTTATTCCTCCACACGTTCTTGCAATAGAACCAGCCGTTGAATGTAGCATTTTTCTATAAGCGCCCCAGCCTAGAATAGATGATCCAGGTAGATGTCTACTGGCTACAGCGTAATCATAGCCTTGGATCTTTTCTACCATTTGAGGAATTTCTTTTGGATCATGGGAATGGTCCGCATCCATTTGTACGATAAAATCTGGTTCAAATCTTTCCAATGCTAGCCTAAACCCATCCTTGTATGCAGAACCAAGTCCCAACTTTTTCTCTCTGTGAATTACTGTGATATTACCATATCTTTTGTTCAATTCTTCAGCAATTTGACCAGTTCCATCAGGTGATGCGTCATCCATTATCACTATGAAAAATTTTTCTGCAATTTTTTTTATTTCTAGTACTAGCTCTTCAATTAAAGTGGGTAGAGTATCTTTTTCATTGTATGTTGGAATTACAACTGCAAGCTTCATTTGGCATCATCCATAATCTTTTTCGCTGTGGAAAATATAGATGACCATTGATTCCATTTGAGTCGACCTGTCTGAGTGTTCTGTCTGCTTGGATGGTATGTGGATATGATTACTAATTTTCCATGCTGAACTGTTCTTCCATGGGAAAATTTTGCACCTTTTATATGTAACAACTTGCAACACGCATCAAATGCTATTCGACCAAGGCACACTATTACTCTAACATTTTTCAATAATACAAGTTCTTCTTTTAGAAACGATGAACAGTTATCAAGCTCCTCCTTTAGTGGTTTGTTTTGCGGTGGCGCGCATCTGACAACTGCTGTAATATATGCATTAATTAAACTAAAACCATCTCCAAGCTTTGTACTTGTAGGCTTTGTTGCAAATCCTTTTTCATAAAGAACTCTTGCAACCCAGTCTCCTGAGCTATCGCCAGTAAACATTCTGCCTGTTCTGTTTCCTCCATGTGCTGCAGGAGCTAGACCGATAAGTAGCAACTTTGCATTAAAATCTCCGAAACCAGGAAGTGGTTTTCCCCAATATTTCTGGTCATGAAATCTATTAACTTTCACTTTTGCCACAGTTCGTATGTATGATGCGAGTCGGGGGCATTTTTTACATAGAATTATTTTCTGGTTTAGTTTCCTAAATTCTTGTTTGGTTTTCATAATCTTCTCTACCAAATAACGATTGCAAGACTATCTTAAGGTAACTTGGAGTTGTGTTGTTATGTTATTAGGTACTAAAAACGTCCAAGTTTTTAAATCATAATAATTTAGTTAGAAAACATGAATGTATCTATCATCGCTTTAATTTTGATAATAATCACGTCTGGATATGTAATGACATTTGTTAACAATGCCAACGCTATAGCTATAGAGGTTCGTGATCAAGAGGGACGACTTGTAATTAGTAGCCTAGAACCAACAAAAAATAGTAATCTATTCGAACCTGGTGTCTGGGCACTTCCCATTTTAATTGCCAATCTGATTTTCCTTTTCTTGGTAATTTTAAATTATAAAAAAGGCCTTCCAGTTACAATTAAAAAATCAATCAAATTTATCTTTGAATACGAAGTCTCTCATAAAGTTGCACTCATAATAGTTGTAAGTTTAGTTGCAATTTATGTAATCTTTAATGTTGGTAAGATCTGGGATTCAGAAGAAGAATCATGGGGTGATTATGAAAAGGCTGTTAGTCAAGCCAAAAACTGGTCTGCTTTTAGTAGTATATCACTAAGTCTAGGTTCCGATCTTAGGATCTTTCTTCTTTCAATCTCACTTAATATTTTTGGAAATATTCGAATCATACCATTTATTGTCAGTATTTCACTGCTGGTTATGACCTACTATCTTGCTGCCAAGTTGTCAAAAAAAAGATTTGCAGGAATAATATCGATTGTAATTTTACTTCAAAGCAATCTATTTTTGAGATATAGTGTTTCAGCTACCGAGGACAACACTTGGACATTGTTTTATGTTCTTTCATTATATTTGGTATACAAAAAGTGGTTTTTGTCTCCTCTTGCTTATGGTTTATCGTTTTTGTCAAAACCCCTGACTGCAATATTTTTACCAATGACATTTTTTTTTATTTACACATCATCGTTATCAAAAAAAGAAAAAACCAGAACAGCACTTCTCTATGTTATTACAATTCTAATTCCTGTTGTAATTGCAATTTACTTGTATCGTGGTACAAGCTTTGATCCTAATGGGTTTTTGACTGGGCTCATCGCATTTCAAATTTTCCTACGATTTGATGGATTAATCTTGGTTCTTTTACTTCCACTAGTAATTGGATTATTTGTAGCATCAAAAAAAGGAATATTACATGCAGACTCTTTGATGATTTTGATAACAGGCATACTTTGGTCTGCTCCTCTTTTGGGTGGTTTTGCAGAAATTACAAATCAATCATATAGATTTGTACCACTAGTAGTTTTTTTTGCAATAGGATTTTCTATTTTGTTTTCAAATAATATGAATAAACAATTAGTAACTAAAAACTTTGTAACTACATTGGTATCTCTTTTTACAATTGTAACTGCTTTTGTTAGTGTGATTCTGGTAATTTTTCCTAATCTTATTCAAATAAGTTACAAGTTGTTTTAAACGGCTGATTTTATCTTACTATAAATTTAAATTCTAAATTTTGTGAAATATAATATAAACATGAAAGCTGGAATGAGTGCAAATAATGGCAATCCAAATTCAGGAAGTGATTTGTCTGGCGATACTAGCTCGCCCCAACTACTTGGGTTTGGCAACTGTAGTGGCGAATCTGAAATTATATCTTGAGGCCAAGAATAGATCTTATCTGAGTATCCATCATATAGTCCAAAGTAAAAACCGTAAGCGTTTGACCTTCCAACAAGATCTGTAGGTATTCTAAACTCATAACTTGGATGTGGGATGTTACTATAACGATCATTTTCATCTGAAACAGCACCGATACCAATAAAGTTTGTAGGTTCAGCAATTTTTTTGAAATGATCAGATTCTGAGAAAGATCCTCCCTGCAAAACAGTAGCTTCTTTTTCATCAAGTGTAACCACAAAACAATAATCATCGGCATTTGTTATTTCGGTCTTGTCATTGCTGGCATCAATACAAACCATTGCTTTATCAATTCTTTTATCCAAATGTGTATCAGAAACAGCGTCAACAAATACATAAATGAAATTATCTTGGTGTGCTGTTCTTAGCTGAATTGTAGCTCCGTCAGCATAGTACAACGTATCTTGACTAGAATGTTTCCATTCTGTTAGGTGTGTCCACCTTCCATCAAAAATTATCTTATTCATGTCATCTGAAATAGTTATCAATATCTGTTCAGTGGCAAAAACACTCTCCATACTAAATGACACTAAAATTATTATGATAAAATATTTCAGAGTCACACCATTCCCATTCGTACATTTGCAATAAACATATCTTGCTAGAAGATGCGATCCTTTAGTCATGTTTATATTGTAAAAAAAGAATTAAGTTAACTGATCCTGCAAATTGAATACTAGACTGGCCATAGGTGTCATTGTTGCGGTTGCTATTGCAATTGGAATAGCAACTGCTCTGTCTTATGAAAATATTTCCGATACTACAGATGTGAGTGAGAATAAAGAAAATGAGCCTACAGTCACTGGCGGGAAGAATTTGACACTAGAACTACACGAGTCTGTCGGCATTACCCAAAACCCATAAGTGTATCTTGCCATAAATTCCAAAATGGAATCAGAAATCATGCCCAAATGCCATCATATCTAATAACCATAAGGTGAACCTACCAGTAATGAAACAAAACCTACGATTTGCACTGTTGGGGGCCGTAATAGGCTTGACCGGGAGTGTACTTGGGATGCAAGCACTTTCTGCAACACCTTTTGGCGTTGCTGGAACGTCCACTACAATGGAGAGTGGATATATGCTTGGTCACATAACACTGACGGTAGCTGATGCAAATGGTAATACAAAGTCGTACATACAGACTGACAACTTGGTACTAGACCAAGGCGAAGCATGCGCTGTTAAGAGCGTATTTAAGAACGATGCCACTGGTTCGACCGACTGTGGTGGCGCTGCGTCAGGCGACTTTAATGTGATCGCACTTGGTACTTCAAGCTCTGCGGCAACTAATGATGACGTTGCCCTTGCAGCAGAAACCATTGCTACTGGACTGCAAAGAGCAGCTTCAACTAGCGCAGTGGTAACTGATGACGGAACTGGTACTGCTGGTGCACAAATAGCCCTGTCGAAGGCATTTACTAACACCTCTGGTGGCTCGGTAGCCATAGTAGAATCTGGAATATTTAATTCCACAACCATGGGTGGTGCCGATGGAATATTTGCCAGACAAACCTTCACAAGTATACCAGTAGCGAATAACGACTCCCTAACAGTAACGTGGACCATCACCTTTGATGGTGCATAAAAACCCCAGCCCAGTTTTTTAAAAATGGGCAATTTTTTTTTATTTTAATTTAGATGCACCACTGATCTGTTATCTATTCAAGTCTTCTTTTTGTTCTTGAGTTTTACAGAAGCAAAGACGTTTGATTCTGCAACAGGCAGCATACACACACTGCAATAAAACACAAAGTCCTTTTTTTTGTATTGACTATTAATATTTTTAATTTACGATAAGAAATATGCTAGTCAAAAATTGTATATTTCCAAAATGGAATCTTATAATCAATCTATTGCCATCTTGGCAAACTTATTCCTAGA
>CAYZOW010000061.1:0-4932 GCA_964480245.1 uncultured Nitrosopumilaceae archaeon
ACCAGAAAACGTGCCATATGGAACTGAAACAGTTTCACCAAGTGATACAACTTCCCCCATATCTTCTGCTTCTCCAGCGTAATACTCTTGTCTGTATGAATCTCCTATCTGAGGTGATGCCTTCATTACAATTCCGGGCTTTGCTCCATCCACTCCTGCTTCCCAGGAAGCTTTTGTACTAACTAATTGTCCACCTTCAAAGTCTTTGGAGTCTTCGCCAAAATACCAAACATTTCCTTCGATATCTTGAGCAAACCAATCCTTGGTGTCTTCAATTAACTCGTCATTTAGCCATACTCTATCCCAAACAACTGTGGTTTCTACTCTCATCACAGTTCTTTTTTCATCAGTCACTGAAAATTCATTTCTTTCAAGACCTTCATCTGTCTGTGATTCATAAAATAGTGTAGTGCCTGGGGTAAGTGTTAAAAATTTGTTATTAATTTCTGAGATAAAGTCACTTGGAATTATTTTTGGATCGTAGATTGGTTCATTTTCCATCATTATTTCTGCAATCATTTTTTCGCGTTCTTGTTCCATCATTGATGGTTCTTTTAGTATTTGACCCCAGCCCCTCTCTTCCAATCTCATAGCAGTTGATGGTTTTACACATACAGAAAAACCTGAGGACGATTTAAGCATCAAAGTTAGACCTGAATTACATATAACATCCTCAGCAGCAGTTCCACTTACCATTTGTTTTTGTGGAGGAGGAAGATGTATTATTGACCCATCTACACCCGCTGCAGATATTGTAGCTGTTGAAATAGCAAGCAGAACCATTATCATCATTTTTGATAGTTTTGTATTCATTGATACTAAAATTATCTACAAGATATTAACGATTGAGATACATTTGTCTAATTCAAAAATCCGTGGAAATGGTCATCCTTCGGTGATTTTAGAAATTATTGCTATTTCATTTAGATGAGTGTACTAGAATCAAGTTGAAAGCATTAACTAAATAATTTAAAAAAAATAAAAAAGAATAGAGACTAATTAACTATTCTTCGTCTTCATCTTCGTCACCATCATCGTCTGTATCCGGTGTTCCAATAGGTTCTTGTTCAACAACTAGAACTTTACTAGTTTGAGGATCTATCTCAACAGATACCTCTTGATCACCTATAATGAAGTCTACAGAGTAAACATGTACTCCGTTTTCATTGTCAAGATCAACTTCGACCAAATTAGATCGGTCAGCCAAGATGTGGTCGATTGCTATATTTGCTGCAGTTTCTGGAGAAATACGTGCGACATATTGATCTGGGTTTGAACTCGGCAACATCGCACTGGAGATGTTCAGAGCTGATATCCCTGCAACCAAAATAGCTAAACCTGCTATAAGAGCTATTATATGTCGTTTTTGAATTCTTTTTTTGTCCATAATGTAGAAAGATGACTTTTTGTATATTACACTTGAGGTACAGTTGTCTAAATAAGAAATTTTTTAGAATTTACTATGTTCATAGATATGATGATTCCTCCATTTCATTTAGATGAGTGTACTAGAATCAATATATTCATCTAGCCCTAATTTTGATTAAAAGATGAAAAATAATGACAGTATAGTATTTTTGCTATTTGTGAGAAGGTTGGTGTATTGTGAATGATGAAGTCAATAGTAATACAATCAAAGTATTACAGTATATTCAAGAAAACCCAGCATGTCACTTGCGTCAAATCAAGAGGGAATTAACTATGTCAATGGGAACAATTCAATATCATCTCAATCTATTAGAAAAACAAGGCAAAGTTTCATCAGAGAGACATAGCCTTCACAAATATTACTTCCCAATTGGCCTTTTTGAGCAAAATGAAAAAGATATTCTTAAAATTTTGAATCAGGAAACAGCAAGAGAAATCCTAATGATAATTTTGGAAAAAAAACCAACTCAAACAGATATTGCAAATATCATAAAAATCTCTTCAGCATCAGTTAATTGGCATATGACACGACTAATTGAACTTGGCTTGGTTTTGGAACAAAAAGATGGGAAGTTCAAAAGATACATGCTTGGAATTGATACAAAACATATCGTTTCTTTAATGAAAAATTATCATCCAAACATATGGAACAGATGGAGCGACAGGCTTGCAGAGATGTTCTTGTCTTTATCAAAGGAGGATAAAGAACAATGATCCTCTCAAAGCTATTCTTAGAAATCGAACCATTTGGAATAGAAAGTGGAATTGAGCTTGGAATTGTGGCTTTCGCTTTGGTTTTATTTGCACTATCCATCACCGCCTATCGAAATACTAGGATTAAGAAAATTCTATTTGCAGCTGCCGCTTTTGCTTTATTTGCTATACAACTTTTTGTTGATTCCATAGAGGATTACCTAGAGTTTTTGGATGAAAATATTACTGGTATTATAGTGAAATTAATGACATTTGCAATTCTAGTATTATTTTTTGTAGCAATAGTAAAGAAAAGATGAAAAGACGCCTGTAGTGTGTCGAACTTTTTGCACCATTCCCTTCATGACACGTTTTTTTATAATTTTATAGAACACAAGAAAATTATCTGTAGTATGGTACAGCTAACTTTTCACCAACCTTGAGCTCTTTTTGAGTCTTAACTTTTCGGACAGCTTCTTCAAAGTGCCTCATGGTCACTTTGGCACTTTCTGCCTGCTTTTCGGCCTCTTTCGGGTCAGGATATTTTTGAAGGAACTCGTGTATGACTAGAGATGCTGCGGTATTGGCAATAGCAGCAACATCTGCCCCACTCATACCATCAGTAGATTCCGCAATTTTTTCTAGATCTACATAATCTGGGTTCTTGATGCCTTCAATTCTCATTTCTTTATCAATAGGAATTCCCCTTGAGCTTATCTCTAGTATTTTGATTCTTCCCTCCTTTTCTGGCATTGGTACAAGTACTATCTTGTCAAATCTCCCAGGTCTTATCAGTGCCCTGTCGATCATGTCTGCTCGGTTTGTTGCTGCAATAACCACTACTCCATGAAGACTTTCAATGCCATCAAGTTCTGTCAAGAGCTGGCTGACAACTTTTTCGGTAACAGCACCTTCCCCCATTCCTCTTATTGGGGCAATAGAATCAATCTCATCAAAGAATATTACACATGGTGAAGCTTGTCTTGCTCTTCGAAACATCTCTCTTATTCCACGTTCTGATTCTCCAACCCATTTTGATAGTAACTCAGGACCCTTTACTGAAATAAAATTGGCTTCACTTTCTGTTGCTACTGCTTTAGCTAAAAGGGTCTTTCCAGTTCCACTTGGTCCATAAAGTAAAATTCCACGCGTCATTCTGTAACCCAGTTTGGAGTAAAGTGCAGGATACTTCATTGGCCACTCTACTGCTTCTTGTAGTTCGTGTTTTACATTTTCTAATCCTCCGACCTCATCCCATTTTATGTCAGGTTTTTCAATGTAAACCTCACGCATTCCTGCTGGTGTGACTTCTCGAAATGCAAACTGATAATCTTCTCCATTTACAATAAGCTTCTCCAAAGTTTCAGTTGGGATCTTTTCATCTGCTAAATTAATTTCTGGCAATAATCTTCTCAAACATTTCATTGCAGCCTCTTTACAAAGATATTCCAAATCAGCTCCTACATATCCGTGGCTTATTGCTGAAATTTTTTCCAAGTTTACATCTTCAGTCAGTGGCATGTTTCTTGTATGTATCAAAAGTATCTCGTGTCTTCCCTTCTTATCTGGTATTCTAATCTCAATTTCTCTATCAAATCTTCCCGGTCGTCTAAGAGCTGGATCTAATGCGTTCGGTCTGTTTGTTGCTGCAATGACAATTACTTTTCCTCTTCCCTCTAAACCATCCATTAGGGAAAGTAACTGTGAAACTACTCTTCTCTCAACTTCACCTGTTACTTCTTCTCTTTTTGGTGCAATAGAGTCTATTTCATCAATAAAAACAATGGTAGGTGCTTTTTCTCTTGCCTCCTTGAAAATTTCTCTTAGTCTTGCTTCGCTCTCTCCATAAAACTTGCTCATAATTTCAGGGCCCGATATACTGATAAAGTGAGCATTACTTTCATTTGCAACCGCTTTTGCCAATAGTGTCTTGCCAGTTCCTGGCACTCCAAAAAGCAACACACCTTTTGGTGCTTCAACTCCAAGCTTTTCAAAAATCTCTGGGTGTCTCATTGGAAGCTCGATCATTTCTCTAACTTTTTTTATCTCGCCAGTCAGACCTCCAATATCTTCATATGATACCAGTGGAACCCCGTGAAGAGAATCATTTTTTTCTCCAATATGAAATAGTGTTTTTTGGGTTACAATCACGGCATCAGCCACTGGTGTGACTCCTATTACCTGAAAAGTTAGCTTGCCACCAAAATACGGTACCATTATGTTATCACCTTTTGTCAATGGGGTATTTTCTAGCGAGTCTGCAAGGTATCTTTCATCTATTGGAGGAATTGCCTCGAGTGGTGCAACGATGATTTTTTCAGCAGGAACTGCCTTTATCTTTCTAACTTCAATCTTATCGCCTACTGCTACCCCCAAATTGTTTCGTACAAGACCATCAACTCTGATAATTCCCTTTCCTTCATCTGATGGATAAAGCGGCATGCATTTTGCAACAGTTCTTCTTTTTCCTTTAATTTCAAGTACATCACCAGTTGCTACGCTAAGTAAATTCGTAGAATCGTAATCAAGGCGAGCTATGCCTCTCCCAACATCACGAGAATATGCTTCAAGTACTTTAAGCAAAATAGAATTTTGACTTATGTATTAACACTATTCTGTCTAACCCTTATACCTTGTTATTTTGCTAGAAGAAATGACACTACAGATCCGCGGTATAATTGACCACAAACCAGATAGAAAATTAGATGTTTAGTGACTCTTTTAGTCCTTTGTACCTGTTTCGTATTGTAACTTCGGTTACTCCAGCTGATAGTGCAATAACTTTTTGTGTCGTGTCTTCGCCGTTCAACA
>CAYZOW010000062.1:0-4928 GCA_964480245.1 uncultured Nitrosopumilaceae archaeon
TAGAGTAACCGGCTCATAACCGGTGAGCCAAGGGATCGAAGCCCTTTGGGCCCACTTCCTTTTAATTCTAAAATTAAAATTGTATCAAATATAAAAATCAATTATCATATAGGTTATGTCAGGATAGATAACTTACTTGATATCTCTGAAGAAAATCAAGTCCTGATAATATACTTGGATCTGAAAGACAAGATTGAGATCAATAAAAACGCGATCCAGATTTTAATCAGCTCAGGGTTGACTAAACCTTATATAGCAAACTCTTATCACAAAATCCAATGGCTGACACACATCTTATAATAACACACAAGATGGGCGTTCCTTTTTTTGCAGCTATGATACTTTTAGCAATAACTGGTTTTGGAGTATTTGCAGTAGGCTTTGATCAAGGACAACTTTTTAGTATTGTTTTAGGTCATGAAGCATTTGATGATCTTTACCTTCATGAGCTGACTCATGATATGAGACATGCAGCTGGCTTTCCGTGCCATTAGTTTTAAAATAAGTAACTACTGATTTTCATTGGGCCGCAATGAAGAATCAGAGTTATATCTGAAGTATGATGTAAAGGCATTTGTCTGAGCTGCCTATAGAGTTTTTAGTATGAGGTAAAAAGATTCAAGAAATTTGACACGAATAGTATCGTACCAAAGTTTTACAGAGTATATATAAAGCCACTATATAAGGAACCAGACATGCCTCAAACAAAACCAATCGTTAGTATAGAGAATGTTGTGGCCTCGGCATCTGTGGATCAAAAAATTGATCTCAATGTTATAACACAAACTTTTCCAGATGTTGAGTATCACCCTGATCAGTTTCCAGGCTTAGTCTTCAGACTTAAGTCGCCAAAGACTGCAACATTAATTTTTAGTTCTGGCAAGATGGTTTGTACTGGAGCAAAATCCGAAGAACAAGCCATCAAGGCAGTAGGAATGGTTGTGGAAAAGCTTCGAAAGGAAAGAATCAAAATAAAAAAGGATGCTGTAATAGTAATCCAAAACATAGTGGCGTCTGCAAGTCTTGGAGGGAGAATCCATTTAGAGCAGGCAGCCAGAACTCTACCAAGAAGTATGTATGAACCAGAGCAATTTCCTGGTTTGATACACAGGATGCTTGATCCAAAAACAGTAATCTTACTTTTTGCGTCAGGAAAGCTTGTTTGCACTGGTGCAAAAAAAGAGGCTGAAGTATACAGAGCAGTACATAATTTGCATACACTGCTTGAGGAAAAAGAACTGATGATCTACGAAAGCTAACTCTGCAAGCCATTTTTTGGCTTCAGATTAGATCTATTTATTTTGTTGTTCCTAAAGGTCTGATCAGAAATCAGTTTTCTTTTAGAATGGATGTAAGCGTAGTTATATCAGTAATCTCATACAGCCTAACATTTTCTGTTGCTAAAAGTTCACGTGCTCCTTCAAATCTGTTTATTATTGTAAAAGCGTCTGTCACAACCACACCTGCATTTCTGAGCGCTTTTACAGCATTTAATAGAGAAAGGCCGGTGGTTGCAACATCATCTACCAGAAGAGCTCTTGTACCTTTTGCTATTTTGCCTTCTATTACATTTTCAGTACCATGCTCTTTTGGCTTTTGTCTTATGTATATGAGAGGTTTGATAATTTCAATGGCAAGAGCAGTCGCAATAACTAGTCCAGAGGTGGGCACAGAAGCAATACAATCAAAATTGTCAAATCCAATCTTTTCTGATATCAAATTTTGAAGCATCTTTATCATCTTTCGAAATTCATGCGGAAAACTAGGTACTAGCCTCAAGTCTATATAGTAAGAACTTTCATTTCCGCTTGAAAGCTTGAAATTCCCAAACTTTATTGCACCATTTTGGTGTAAAAATGTTGCAAATTCTTTAACAAACTCCACAGCAAAATTAACTATGCTAGATTTATTTTAACTGTCCTATTTGTAGTCTTATGCCAGAAATTTGGCTTAGCTATGGTACCACAGAAGTTGTGTTGGATATCCTAGCGGAAAATCTTGACAAAAAAATCGAACCTAAGGGTACAAATCTAACAGATACTGAGATTAACTCCAAGCTAGCACAACTAGACCTAACTAAACCAGCAGAGCTTGTTATTTTGGATCATTCAAAAGCGATGCACAAAGTAATTTCTATTTTATTTGAAAAATGTAATCAACAATCAATCCCAAAACCAAAACTTTTTGTAGATAAGCCTCACATGCATTTAATGAAAAGTGTTTTATCAGATCCTACATTAGAAATTTCAGAGTTTAATAATTCGGAGCTTTCAGATCCAAATCTAGTTTTCGTGGGAGAGATGGAATTTGATGGCCTATTTGGATTCAACACTATATCAACAAAACTTGTTAGAAGATTTGGAAAGGAACACATGCTCTCTGCTTATGAAAAAAGAAAGGGCAACCTTCCAGCACCTGGAGAGGAACTTGGAAATTTTGAAGTAGCGCAGAAATTCTCTGACTCATTTGAGATATCTGCAATTGAGATCGTCTCAAACTCTACAGGTATAGTAGACTTGGCTACCGGTCATCCGTCATCTACCTCATTAATATCAAAATCGCTTCTTTCAATTGCTACAAACGAGGTAGAAAAACATCGTACTATGATAATTAGTACTGGAAAAGAAAGCAGCGGCGAGACACTCGGAAGATCTCTGGCCTCCCTATGGAATTGTTCAGAGGCGATTAAAGAAGATGGGCTTGCAATTCTTTTGGCAGAATGTAAGGGTGGAGTGGGATCAGAGGCCATTCAACAATACATGGAAGGAAGGATGAGTCTAGACAGGCTGAAAAACCCGGCAAAATATGTAGATGGAATGGAAGATCTTTTGTTTCTAACTGAAATTGCAAAGAAATTCCAGATAGGGATTGTATCAATTCTGCCAGAGTTTTACACAAAGGATAAGCTTGGCATGTTAGCATTTAGCGGAATAAAGTATGTGATGGACCATATCTTAAAAACACAGGGAGCAAGACAAAAAGTTGCTGTTGTATCAGATGGCGCTCATGTATTGCTAAGGTAGAATTGAAAATGGAAGCGGTGCGCAGAGAACCGCAAGACCAATGACCAACACGAACATTTTTTTTCGCTTACTTGAAAGTGGAGAAATGTCATCCAGTGGTCGTGCGTCTGGGTTTCGTGTGCTAAACATTAGTACAAAAAGTGCCATGATCCAATATCCAAGAGCTGCAAGTATGCCTATGCTTGCGTATGTTGCAATTTTGTGCCATTTCCTTCCAAATGTTGCACGAGCTATATGCCCACCATCAAGTTGCCATGCTGGAAGAAGATTCAAAAATGTTATAAGAAATCCAAGCCATGCTGCAAACAGTACTGGCGACATAATAACCTCGGTTCCCTCAACAGCTTTGCCTGCAATGACAAGTGTTGCGCTCATGATTATACTTGGACGTATCTCAAAAAGTTGTGATTGGGCAAAAAGTGCCTTGGCTTGATCATCTGGTATGATGGGGGAAAGATATGCTCCATATGTTGAGGCAATAACAGTTACAATCAATCCCGCAATAGGTCCTGCAATAGCAATATCGAATAAAATGTCTCTGTTTATGGTAAAGCTGCGTGACATGATAAGAGCTCCAAACGTAGGTAAGCCAATGATGGGAATACCTGGAATAAAATAGGGCCAACTTGTCTTAATCTTATACCACTTTGAAGCTATGATATGACCAAGCTCATGTGTTCCAAGAATTCCAATCAAAGAAATTGTATACAGAACAGCTATTTCTAATGGATCCCCTATCTTAACTATGGAATTTGCAGCAATTGTTCTGTAATAACCATCAACCATTACCATCGCTATGGTGGCGGCAAAAAGTAATTTCGGTATCCAAGATTGCCTTAACTTAGTGGGCCGAAACCTGATTACCAAAAGAAACATCTTTCCATCAACTCTTTCAAGTCTTCCAACTAGATTTTTGGATTCTAGCTTTTGTGCAAGTTTGGCAAACTTAGACTTGAATCCACTCCCTTCTATCTCAAACTGAAGCGCATCTAGATTCTGATTCACGCTCTTTATCTCAAAGAGAGGGGAAATCATAGATACTATTTCTTCTTGTGTAGGTTCACTCAACAGATATGATTGAAAGGTTCTGTAAATTAATTCTTTTACTCGCTTAAAGTTAAATAATTGTCATATCCAAATAATTTGAATTGCAAGTTGCCTTAAGAGAGATTGGAGACTGTGTAATCCGTAGATGTGATCCAAGTGACATCATTCCAGTAATGGAAATAAACATGAAAACCCTTCCTGAACATTATTCTGATTATTTTTATGAAAGTCTATTATCAGAGCTACCAGAAGCATTTCTTGTAGCAGAAATTAACAGAAAGCTTGTAGGATACATAATGTGCAAGGTAGAATACGGATTTTCAAATTTTAAAAAACTTGGTTTTGTCAAAAAAGGTCACGTGGTTTCCGTAGCTGTGTTAGAAGAACACAGGAAAAAGGGTATTGGTAGAGCTCTCGTTGAAGAAGCAATTGCTGGTGTCAAGATAAAAAAAGCTGATGAGCTCTATCTAGAGGTTCGTTGTAGTAACAGCGATGCAGTAAGACTTTATGAAAAAATCGGCTTCACAATAAAGCAGAGACTAAAGGCATACTACCGGGATGGTGAGGACTCTTACTTGATGCCAATTGAATTCTCGTACTAGATTCAAATAAATAACTCAAAAAGATTTTGGTGCTATGACTAGACAACGTGTAGTAGGGACTTTGATCTTTGTTTTATGCATTGTTGGATTTTTCATATATGCATATCTTTTGATGCTTTCTGAATGGAGCCCAGTTGTTTTACAACTTTCAGTACTTATGGCAGTAGGAGGAATACTGGGAGTAATATCTTGGATTGGATATAATATGGCCACATCAAAATCATCTTCGTCATCTATGGTATCAGATGACAAAAAG
>CAYZOW010000063.1:0-4856 GCA_964480245.1 uncultured Nitrosopumilaceae archaeon
ACTGGGGTCAAGGGCTCCAAAGGCCCCTATGCTTGACCGCTACACTCGGTGGATATCTTTTCCTCTACCGGGCTTCCGGGCGTTGAATGTTGACTTGGGTTCCATTATAAAGTTATTCAGTATGGAACAGATGTCATATCATATTTCTAAGACATGTAATTCTATGTTTACAAAAGAACACTAGACCGATTTGATCGTAGCAGTAAGCTTTGAAAAAGGATCTTCCATTGAATTCAATATCTTTTTCACCTTCTTTCGGTTTTTTGCATAATCTGACTTTAGAACATGCTTAACAATCTTAACAATTTTTGTAGGACACTCCTCACGTATGACCAGACCATTTCTGACAAGATATTTCTCAATATGGTTTGGTACTGCATCATAGGATATGGTAGGGATTCCCAACAAGGCAGCTTCTGCAGTCATTGTACCGCCAGATCCTATGAAGACATCAACAAACTGTAGCAGGCCATTGCCATCCACAACCCTGTCAAGTACTATTACTTTGTTTCCAAACTCCTTTTTGAACCAATTTATCTGTGACGAATATCTTCCCAAAATAACTACATTGTAATTTGAAAACTCTTTTGCTATTTCATATATGATGTGATTTACCATATTCTTCTTACTAGAAATGTACGCGGCTTGTGATTCTTCTGCTCTTATTAGAATAGTTTTTTTATTATTTAGACAAAAATCGCTTCTAGAATACCTCCTTGACTTTCCTCTAATTACTACGGCTGCATCTATAGCTCTATATTGTATTATGTCATTTTCCGAGATGCCATACTTTACAAATTCTTTCTTTGGAATGATCCATGGTATGAGTAGCTTTTGTACAAGAGGTATTGAAAGCCTCATCACTGCTTCTGCATGTGGCGCATCAGTAAAGGCAATGTGTTTGATACCTAGACCATAAGAAATCCTCGCTGCCTCAGGAGAGCAAAAACTAATAGTCAGATCAGGGGCAAACCTTTCTACCATAGTTGACAAATAACGCATACGTCTAAGACTAGCCTTTAATTTATCAGATTTTTCAGCACCCCCATGTTTTCCAACAAGTACTAACTTCATGTTTCTAATTTTAGCAAGTCCAACGACTTCCCGATAGTTTCTTGATGTGCAAAGCACGTGGTTGCTTTTTTGCAATTTCTTGACTATTGGTTCAAAAAACAAAAGCTGTTTTGGTGTAAGTATGTCAAACCAGATTTTCAAACATTTTAGATAGAATTTCACGGTGGAAAAAGTTTTTCTTAGCCTATCTGCCTAGCTGCAATGATTTGGGAGGGGTAAAAGTTGTTGTTTATGGTCTTAGTACAGAAGGTTATGCAATTGCGTGCCAAATGGCAATCAAAGGCGCAGATGTCTTTATCATTGATGAATCTGCACATATGGCAATTTCGCTAAAATCAGAAATTGCCAAGACTTATCCTGACGTTGCTTCTCTAAAGGAAGATGAACCATTGCTTGCAGTAGAACCAATTGAGGTGGCAATTTCACACTCTGAATACCTCTTCTTTGCTCCAAGAATCAGAAAGACTGGGCAGGAAATAAAGATGGAAATTCATTCCAAATTCAAAGACGCAACTACAGCAATAAAGAAAGGAGGTTCTGTAATTTATAATCTTCCTACAGGAGTGGGAGGAAACAATGAAACCATCTCACTTTTGGAGCACGTAACGGGACTTGAAATTGGAAAGGGCATTTCATATTTTTATTATCCGCTTGGAACAAAAAATCAAACACCTGAAATTATTGGCTCTTTTAATAGTAAAACGGATGACAAGCTTGCTAGATTACTTTCAACCGATAAGAAAGAAAAAAAATTCGTATCAATCTCATCAGCTGAACTTTTTCATGCAATAAAGATTCTTTCACAGTTTTCTAGTTTGTCCAGCATACTTGAAGTATGTAAATTTGCACAAGACCCAAACACAAGAAACGACCTTATGTTTGCAGAATTCAAAAATCTCTTTCTGGACGACATGACTAATGGGTTGTATGATCTGAGATCACTTGGCTCTTCACTTGAGGGTGCTGGTACCATGATGTATCTAGTTAACGGAAGCGTTAAGGGAATAGAAGGTTATGTCAAGCGCCTTATAGATGAGATTCGGTCTACATTGAAAAAAAATGAGCTTAAAGCAAGCAGAACAAGAGTTGCGTTGGTTTGGACACTAGATTCTTACGAGATGCGTGGAGATAAAGTCGATATGCTAAATTCACTTGTTACTAAGTTGCGTGATTATATAGGTGATGTTGAAGTCCATCAAGGTCCAACTTTTGATCTTTTTCATAGCGATAAGACTACAATTGTTGTAGCATGTTCAAAATTAGATTATGAAAAGATTAGTAAGAGTGGAAAAAGTACTGATCTCATAACAATAAAAACAAACCCATTGTGCGAAATCTTGTAATAAGAGTAAAATTAGCCAAAATAGTAACACTCTTGTTTGACTGAAGAACATGATGCTAAAACAGAGGTATCGGTGTCAACTAGTACTAATACAGCTATGGAAGAATCAAATATTGATGAGCTAAAAGCGCAGCTTGTAAAAGAGCAGGAAACTATTGCATCATACGAAAAAAAACTTCAATACCTTCTTGCAGATTTTGAGAACCTGAAAAAGAGAACTGAATTAGATGTTCAGAATTGCGTAAATTCCATGATGGATGAAATCATGCTCAAGTTTTTGTCAATATACGATGATTTTGTACGTGCAAAGGAAGCGCTTACAAAACAAAAAGTAAATACTGAAGGATTAAATGCAATTTTAAAAAATATGAATTCTTTTCTAACAGAATATGGTGTGACACCTATTGATGCATTAGGAGAAGTTTTTGATCCAAAACTGCATGAAGCTATATCTGTCAAAGAAGATCCATCATTAGACAATGATATAATTACTGCAGAGATTCGCAAGGGATATATTTTACAGAACAGAGTAATTAGACCTAGTTTAGTAGAAATATCAAAAACAACAAAAACCGATTTGGTTGGTGAAAAATAATATGGCTAAAATTATAGGAATTGATTTAGGAACAAGTAACTCAGCTGCGGCTGTAATGATAGGTGGAAAACCAACCCTTATTCCTGCAGCTGAAGGCACAACAATTGGTGGTAAAGCGTTTCCTTCAGTTGTTGCTTTTACAAAAGATGGCGAACTTCTTGTTGGGGAGCCAGCAAGAAGACAAGCGGTGACAAATCCTACTGGTACTATTATAGCAGCAAAACGAAAGATGGGTACAAATCACATTTTTAACGTAAATGGCAAGGAATACAAACCCCAGCAAATTTCTGCTTTCATTTTGCAGAAAATAAAAAGAGACGCTGAGGCATTTATTGGAGAAAAAATTGAAAAAGCGGTAATTACAGTGCCTGCATATTTTGATGACAATCAAAGACAAGCAACAAAAGATGCTGGCCAGATTGCAGGACTTGAAGTTGTTAGAATAATCAATGAACCGACAGCAGCATCACTCGCATTTGGACTGGATAAAGCTAAACAAGATATGAAAATAATGGTGTTTGACTTTGGTGGTGGAACTCTTGATGTCACCATAATGGAAATGGGAGGTGGGGTTTTTGAGGTAATGAGCACCTCAGGTGATACACAACTTGGTGGAACAGATATGGACAAGGTTGTAATTGATCACATCGTTGAGACTTTTAGAAAAAACACAGGAATTGATCTTTCAAAAGACAACGCCACAATGGTAAGAGTAAGGGAAGCTGCAGAAAGGGCAAAGGTAGAACTCTCTTCTGTAATGGAAACTGAGGTCAGCCTTCCTTTCATATCATATGATCAAGCTACAGGTCCAAAAAACCTAGAAATGAAATTAACAAGATCAAAACTTGAAGAGCTAATCAATCCAATAGTAGAAAGGTGCAGGCCTTCAGTAACAAAGGCATTAGAAGATGCAAAACTTACCCCATCCGACGTATCAAAGATTGTTCTGGTGGGAGGACCAACACGAATTCCATTGGTTAGAAGACTTGTTGCTTCTGTAATGGGAAAGGAACCAGAATCTGGTGTTGATCCTATGGAGGCTGTAGCCTTAGGGGCTGGAATACAAGCCGGAATCATCGCTGGTGATATATCAAGCGACATCGTACTTCTTGATGTTACCCCGCTTACTCTTGGAGTCGAAGTTCTTGGAGGATTACGAGAACCCTTGATTGATAGAAACACAACCATACCAACGTCAAAAAGCAAAACCTTCACAACTGCAGCAGATAACCAAACAGCCGTTACGATTCATATAGTACAAGGTGAAAGACCAATGGCTATAGATAATGTTTCACTTGGTAGCTTTAATCTTTCTGGAATTCCACCAGCACCTAGAGGAGTTCCACAAATTGAAGTAAAGTTTGATCTTGATGCAAATGGAATTCTTAATGTTGCTGCAAAAGATCTTGGTACACAAAAAGAGGCTAAGATCACAATAACGGCAAGCACTAAACTTTCAAAAGAAGAAATTGAGAAATTGAAAAAGGACGCCGAACTTTATGCTGAGCAGGATAAGAAGAAAAAAGAAGAGATTGATCTCAAAAACGAAGCAGAAAGTTTCATCTATAGCACAGAAAAACTGATTAATCAAGATCTAAAGGATAAGATAACGCAGGAACAAGGAATCAAGATAACTAACGCAGTAAAAGAACTAAAAGATGTCCTTGAAAAGGGATCTGCAGAAATAAAACCAAAGCTTGATTCACTAAAAGCTATAGTAAATGAGGTAAGCACAGAGCTTTACAAAAATGTCACTCCGCCACCAGGAGATAGTCAACAAGCTGGTGCAGGATCACAAACAAGCACTGAAGATGGACAAACTACTCAAACCACTGGTACAACCCA
>CAYZOW010000064.1:0-3029 GCA_964480245.1 uncultured Nitrosopumilaceae archaeon
TGGCATTTTATTTGGAATTTCTGTAAGTGTGATAAGCTCTACTGATTTGTGTGGTTCTGCTAAGACATAAATTGGTGGAGCATTCGAATGATTAGCTTTTTGAACCTCAGTCTTCGGGCCAATCTTTATTATTGGTTTTTCATGAAAAACTTCTTTGATTGGGTCTGATTGTTTTATTTGTGGTATGGATGGCGATATTGTGATCTTGGAGGAAATCTCATGAAGTCTCTGATCAAGCTGTGAAAGTTTCTGGTCCATCAACGTGATCAATCCATCACCCAGTGGACCAAGATCTGGATGCCTGCTTGCATCTTCAAGCTTTTCAATTTTAGCTATTATGAGTCCAAGCTGATGTTGGTATCTCAGTAAAAGCTTATCACGCTGAATCTTTGTAAGATCAGAATCTTGTTGATATAATCTTGATATAGTTTTTGTGAGAATTTCTTTTTCAATTTTTAATGATTGGATCTGATTTTTGATTACAGGATTTGCTCTAAAAATTAGCTTGTTATTTTTTCGTTTTGGAATTCTATCCATCACTACTGCAGTACAAGCTCCTGCGACAGAACCCAAAACTAGTACTAATTCTTGCATCTATGTATACCATTTGATCCAACTATATTTTCTGATTCGAGAATCTGGATATCCACAGCTGGCACATCGTTTGTGACGCGCATGGAATGAATTTTTGCCACATCTCCTACACCTAATGTGCGGATGTTTTCTGGTGTAGCCTCCCATTGAGGTTGTGCCTTTTGTCATTATGCAATCACTTGGGTGGCGGGGATATAATTACCACATTGTCTCCACGAACAACTATGGTTCCAAGACTCTTTGAATCGCCTTCAGAAGGGATCTCTTCTGAAGAGTCGAGTAGCAGGTTCATGTGTTGATCAAAACCATGTAGGTTGCCTCTAATTACCTTACCACCTTTTAGTTTGATAAGGACAACTTTGTTGAGGCTCTCATCCAGTACTTTTACTGCCATATCTACTGACATTTATTTCACTTATTACCCATTCTATCGAGGGTATATATTAAAATTTCATTGGTGTAATTTTGAGGTTTTATCAGTAAGGCAAGTTTGACTCTTTTTTAGAAGAGCTTTGGAAATCTCTGATAAGATCTTTTTACCATTGAGTACAGTTGCATTTGTTGGATTTCCCCACACTCCACTTTTTGTTACGGAGATAAATGATTTAGCCGCAATCTTTCCCACTCGGGTCTTTTGTTTTTCGGAAAATCCGTCAGTAACAAATCCTTTACGAGCTTTTTTCATGTTAACTTTTTTTGATATTGCAAGCATAAGTGATGTTTCAACAAATCCAGCATGGTCAAACTCCCTTTTCATAAAATGCCAGTAAGAAAACACAAAAACTTTTACTTCTCCTCTTGATAGGTTCCATACTTTTTTAGGAATATGTTTTAACACTGATTGATTTCCATAATGTCCGTTGAGAATTATTACAGTATTAATTTTATTTTTCCATAAAGAGATGCACAACTCGATCAGAATCTTTTGTAATGTTGATTTTGTGATGCTTAGGTTAAAGAGAGGATGATGTTCAAACGAGATTCCATAGTGAATCGTAGGTAAAAGCAAAAAACCTGCCTTTTCTGAAACTCTTCTAGCAATCTCTGATACTATATCAGAATCTGTTGAGATAGGTAGATGTGGTCCATGTTGTTCGATAGCACCAACTGGAATGAGAGCGGTTTGTTTTTTAGCCTTGACTAATCTCCTTAGGTAAGGATCTGAGAGGTCTTTTGCTTCAGTCATCTAGATCTCTTAGGCTTGACATGGACTTTTCCCCAATAAACTTCGAGTCTCCTTTCAAGGTGCATCTTTACTGCTTCAAGCAAAACCTTTGCCTCAAGTCGCTGACCTTTCTTTTTTAATGATTCTATAGTTTCGTTTGAATCTATTGCAAATGCATCCTGAAAGATTATCGGTCCTTGGTCTAGATCCTCTGTTACGTAATGTGCAGTACAGCCAACTATCTTTGCACCTCGTTCATATGCTTGTACATAGGCAAAGGCACCTGGGAAAGCAGGCAAAAGCGATGGATGGATATTGATTATTCTGTTTGGATATCTCCAAACAAAATTTGGTGACAAAATTCGTATGTATCTTGCCAAGACTATCAAGTCAACATTATATCGTTTTATAATGGAAAGTATCTTTTCTTCTGCTTTTGACTGATCTGCATCATTTACAAGTACAAAAGGAATTTTTGATTTTTTTGCAAGTGGAGAAAGAGTGTTTTCTGTGCCTATTATGACGCTGATCTCTCCCCTCAACTGATTTTTTTTCCTTGCTTCCAAAAGAGCTTCAAGGCAATGCGATTCTTTTGTAACTAGTACTGCGACTCTTTTTCTGAATACATCTTCATGATGTGTGTTCACCTCCATCTTTAGGCTTTTTGCTAAAACCTGAATCTCGTGCTCAAATTTTTTTATGTTAATTTTTTGAGTAAACGAAGCTTCAAGATACATCCCAAATAAGCCCTTGATGACATTTTGATTTATTTTTTCAATGTTTCCACCTCTTTGAAATATAAAGTTGGTAAAGCCAGCTACTACCCCTTCATGGTCTTTTCCAACTATAACAATCTCAACAGTTGTTTTGCTCATTCTGGATTTGGTGTAGCCCACACTTTATTAATGCTTAAATATCCATTTGAGATATCTCGTAGTGATATAATGCGTGGATGCCGTAAAACACCAACCCTATAATGCGTGAGTGAATGGAGAGTTTCTTGAGTTTTTTAATTTCACACACAACTGAGGAAAGATGATGGATAGATCCAAAAACTCGAACAAAAATCGTACCAGAGGTAAAAGCTATGATCACAATAATCCAGTAAAGATTTGTTCTGTTTGTTCTACAATTGGAGATTGGCACTGCTATGAATGTTCAAAAGATTTTTGCAGTGTTCACTTTGCAAACCACAAAGAGCTCCAGCTCTGTTTAGTAAAATAAGTGCGGGAGGTGGGATTTGAACCCACGAACTCCTAAAAGACAGGGT
>CAYZOW010000064.1:3039-4497 GCA_964480245.1 uncultured Nitrosopumilaceae archaeon
GGCAACTCCCGCATGCACCATGCCTTTTAAGACAAATTTATCTATTGTTGATAGGCTAGGCAAAATGGCAAAGCTATTTGGAACTAACGGAATTAGAGGAGTGTTTGGAGATACCTTTACTCTAGATTTTGTATACGAAATTACACTGTCTCTTGCGGCTTTTTTTAAAAAAGGACCAATTCTTGTGGGATATGATGGAAGAGATTCAAGCACGATAATTTCAAAAATAGTATGCTCATCTTTGAATGCTGTTGGAATTGATTGTGGAATTGCAGGATTAGTTCCAACCCCCTGTTTACAATTTGCTATAAAAAATCTGAATTATAAGGGAGGAATAATGATAACTGCCTCCCACAATCCACCAGAGTATAACGGCATAAAACCTACAGCACAAGATGGGGTAGAAATTTCTAGGAAAGATGAACTAAATGTAGAAGAATCTTTTTTTAAAAAAAATTGGAAAATAACTCCACATAAACTAGGCATGACACTAAAGGAAGAAAGAACAATTGGAACCTACCTAGACGGCATCCAGTCACAAATTGACATACAAAAAATCAGGTCTAGAAAATTCAAAATAGTACTAGATTTAGGTAATGGTGCCCAAGCAGTGACCGCTCCTAGGTTATGCAAAGAGCTTGGGTGTGATGTAATAACAATTAACGAAAAAATTGATGGATCTTTTCCAGGAAGAGGTTCAGAGCCAACCCCAGAAAATCTACATGAGCTTTCAAAGCAAGTAATCGCATCCAAAGCGGATTTTGGTGTTGCTTTTGATGGTGATGGAGACAGAAGCATTTTTTGTGATAATGAAGGAAAAATTGTAACTGGCGACAGATCTGCCCTTCTTCTTTCTGAATTCATTTTAGAAAAAAATCCAAAATCCACAATAGTAACCTCAGTAAACTCTACATCTAGGATTGAAGAAATTGCAAACAGAACAAACTCAAAAGTGATTAGAACTAAAGTAGGAAGCGTTGAGATTTCTCGTGAAATGGTGTCTAGAAAAGCAATAATTGGATTTGAAGAAAATGGGGGGTTCATGTATGGGAAACATGACCCCGTCAGAGATGGTGCCATGGCAATGGCTATTGCATTGAATTTACTTGCAAATTCTAAAAAAAGTATGTCGGAGGAAATAAAACTTTTGCCGCCATCATTTACAACAAAAAGCAAAATAGAATGTTCAAAAGATCAAGTAACAAAAATTATTCAAACTCTAAATAATGAAGAACAAAAAAAAGATACAACTGATGGGATTAAAATCATCTTTGATAAATCAAGTTGGGTAATGGTGCGACCAAGTGGAACTGAACCAATTATTAGAATTTATGCTGAATCAAATTCACAAGAAAACCTTGACGAATTATTTACGAAATACATGGAAAAAATAAAATCAATACTTGGCAGATAACACTTTTAAAACCAATTGGAAGCACTCTAGGGATGGAAATGATC
>CAYZOW010000065.1:0-2004 GCA_964480245.1 uncultured Nitrosopumilaceae archaeon
AACCCAGATGTATCAACAACTTCAGGAACTTCCCAAAAAGTACAATGTTATTGCACTTGTACGCATGGAAAAAGTAAGATCATCACAACTGTTACCTTTAAGGAAAAAGTTCAAAGGTGAAGTAGAGATTCTCAGTATAAAGGACAAGGTAGCGCAAAAGGCACTTGCGGGACTAAAAATTCCTTCAATTGAAAAGATGTTGGATAAACTAGTTGGCCAGTGTGTTTTGATGTTTACAAATATGAGTCCTTTTAAGCTAAACATTCTACTTGGCAAAAACAAGATAATGTTGCCTGCACGTGGTGGGGATGTAGCTAGTGTTGATGTAGTAATAAAGGCAGGAAACACAGGCATCACACCAGGTCCAATACTTACTGATTTTAAGGAGGCTGGAATTGCTACAAAAATTGATCAAGGAACAGTTTGGATAACAAAAGATTCCATTCCAGCTAAAAAGGGAGGTGTCATTTCTGCAAAGCTTGCTACATTATTGAGCAAGCTTGATGTCAAGCCAGTAGAGGCAGGCATCTCGCTAGACATAGCAATAGCTGATGGCATTCTCTACGCAAAAGATGAGATGGCAATAGATGTGGAAAAGTATCGAAATGCCTTTGTACAAGCATACCAAGAAGCATTATCACTTTCTATAGAGATAGGCTATGTCACAAAAGAAAACATCATACCATTACTTTCAAAGGCCTCACAGGGAGCAAAATCTCTTGCAATAGAAGCTGGGTATCTTACAGATGAGACAAAAGAACAGGTATTACAAAAAGCTCATGCACAAGCAAGAGCACTTGCAGCAAAAGCCAAGAATTATACCCCAGAATAGAATCTAATTATCAAGATCAGATAAAGTCTGAGCACAGAAAATTAAAAAGTTCTAGATTTTTTCTCTTACCTTTGGGAGGTTCCAATTGTATTTCATTGCGACAAGCCTGAGTATTGTTGTAATTGCTATACCAGCTATTGTAACCACATACAATTCTGCTCCCAAACTTAGAAGAATGTAGAAAGCCAAAACTCCAACAAAACTTGCAGAAGCATAGAGTTCTTTTACAAATACAATTGGCACTTCATTTACAAAGACGTCGCGTAAGATTCCTCCCCCAACCGCTGTAAGCATTCCCGCTAATGCTATTGCAAGAAAGTTCATTCCAAAAACGTGGTACGCAAATGTAGCTCCTATTATTGTAAATACTCCAAGGCCGAGTGCATCAAATTTTAAAAACAGATTCCAGTGCTTCTGGATTTTTGGATACAAAAAGAATATTACAACTCCTGTTGAAGCAGTAATTACAACATACCAAGGATCTGAAAGCGAATTTGGTGGAAACTTACCTATTATTATATCTCTTAGAGTACCACCAGCCACTCCAGTTATTGTAGCTAAAATTATGATCCCTACAATGTCTGCTTTGTGTTCAATGGCCTTAAAAGCACCAGTCACAGCAAATGCCATTGTTCCAAAAAGATCCAATGCATAAATAAGCGTCTGAATTGAGAGCGATAAGTCTGGCAAACCAACACATTATTGTGATGTATGTTAAATAACGTTTAGAGATCTATGCCAAAGGTTAGAACATAAAGAGAATTTAGAAAATGGTTTTTTAACCAAATAGTGCAGAGAGGCCTTCCATTGCTTGTTCTTCAGTCTTTGCAGATGGAGTCTCAACTTCCTTTGTCTTTTCTTCCTTTCCGCCAGCTGCTGGTGCTGCTGCTGCGGCAACAGCGACCGGAGCTGCCTTAATTGCTTCATCTATATTTACGTCTGCAAGTGCAGCCACAAGTGCCTTTACCTGAGCTTCCTTTACCTCAGCGCCAGAAGCCTTGAGTATATTAGTAATGTTAGCTTCGTTGATCTCCTTTTTCTGCTTATGTAAAAGCAATGCAGCGTATACATATTCCATAGTAAGCGGGTTTTGCTTTAGGCATAATATAAAACTATGGAGAACACCGTGTATTTTGATTCAAAATCTGTTTACTTGCAAAATATAAAGATGA
>CAYZOW010000065.1:2104-4045 GCA_964480245.1 uncultured Nitrosopumilaceae archaeon
TACAAAAGACTTTTGACAAGTATGGAAAGTTACCAAGGTACGACTAGGTAAGAATCTTTAGGCTTCTGCATATAGAGTATAGATGTTTTTTTAGTTCTTTATCGTATAAAGTATCCATTCTTTGTTTAAGGATTCTTTTTGCCTGATCTTTTTCTGAACCATCCTGAAGAGAAAGAACGTTGTTTATCAGCTCAGGCAGTGATTCTCTGACCCAGCCATCAATAACAGCATATGCTTTCTTGTCTATTTTTATCACTGGATCTAAGTTTACATCCAAAACCCCCGTAAAATTTTCGTGTTCAACCCTGTAGATTAAAGCTAGTATACAATTAGTTGGGTCTGGGTTTTTTAGAATCTCTACAGACCTTGGACCAGCTTTTCCTTGTAAAATTTTGTTTTTCAGGCCAACTGCATTTATTATAATGCCGTTTACGCCTATCTTTGAATCTTCAACGCCTGTCACTATACCAATTATGACATTCTTGTAATCTCCATCAGGTTTGGATGAAAATACATAATCGCCTTCTTTCCATTTATTTTTACCAAACATAGCAAACTTTCGAAAATGATTGTATTTAATTTGTCGCCTCAGAATGCTTAATATCGGTCAAACCGAAAACTTCTCAAAGATGGATAAAAGTCAAATTCTTGCAAAGTTTTCCTCTGATTCTGACAGGTATTACAAAGTATCACTGTTTGAAGAAAAAGGGTTTGTGCGCAAGTCATGTACAAAGTGTAAACGATTTTTTTGGACTTTGGACCAAACCCAAAGCTTTTGTCCAGAGGATGCTGAAAACAACTATTCCTTCATAGGAAATCCGCCTACAAAGAAAAGATTTGATTATGTTCAAGCATGGAAAGAAGTAGAATCATTTTTTGTGCAAAATGGCCACAAATCAGTAAGTAGATATCCTGTAGTATGCAGGTGGCGAGATGACTTGTATTTTACGATAGCATCTATTGTTGACTTTCAAAGGGTCATGGGATCAAAGGTTGTTTTTGAGTTTCCTGCAAATCCATTAATTGTACCACAGACTTGTCTTAGATTCAAAGATATTGAAAATGTAGGAGTGACAGGCAGACATTTTTCCAGTTTTTGTATGATTGGTCAACACAGCATACCCAACTCAGAAGGATATTGGAAGGACAAGTGCGTTGAACTAGACTTTAGACTTTTGACTGAAAAGTTTGGTATTGATAAAAAAGAAGTTGTATTTGTTGAAGATGTCTGGGCAGGAGGAGGTTCGTTTGGATCTTCTTTAGAATATTTCGTGCAAGGCCTAGAACTTGGAAATGCGGTCTTTACAGAGTTTCAGGGAGATCTGAATAACTACTCTATTTTAGACCAAAAAATAATTGATATGGGGGCAGGCCTTGAGCGGTTTGCTTGGATTACCATGGGCACTCCTACCGCATATGATTGCTGTTTTGGTCCAATCACAAAGAATCTGATAGAGAAGATAGGTATCGATATCGAACCTAAGATGTTACAAGAATATTTTGCTGCGATATCAAAAGGACTTAGAGAATCAATGGATCTGACGCAGGTCAGAAAAACTGCTACAAAACAAACAAAGATTGATGAAGCAAAATTCAACAAGATAATATCACCACTTGAGGGAATTTACCTCATTGCTGACCATCTGAGGACATTGGTGTTTGCAATTTCTGATGGCGCTCTACCAAGTAATGTTGGGGGCGGATACAACCTACGAATGATTCTAAGAAGGGTAGTTGCTACAATGGATAGATTTGGTTGGAGTCTTGACCTAAGAGAATTAGCAGACATGCATATTGATTATCTGAAATCAACTTATCCTGAATTGGAAGAAACTCGTGATGATGTAAAGACCATAATTGGCATAGAAAGAGAAAGGTATGGGGAATCTAAAATTAGGATGAAAAGTATTGCAGATACCATAAAGAGTCAGGGTAAAAAAC
>CAYZOW010000066.1:0-3967 GCA_964480245.1 uncultured Nitrosopumilaceae archaeon
GTATGCCGCAGGATTCCTAAGAACTGCCGCAAGATGGGTTCCTGCCTTATGTTTGTAGGCAGTAGCACCTACTATAGGCTTGGAATCGTAAGGCTCGATGTTAGTATACTGTTCTATCAATCTGGAGAGGTCCATGAGCATATCTAGTCTGAAATTATTTGGAGATTTGTATAGATAGGTAAGTGCAACTGCTGTTTCTGCTAGTGCTGGAATTCCGGTTCTTTCACCAACTCCATCTATTGTGGTGTGAATCTGATCTGCACCAGCATCACATCCTGCAAATGCATTTGCTAATGCAAAACCAATATCATTATGACAGTGCACATCAAGTGGAGTTTTTATTTGATCTCGCACTGTTCTTACAAGATTATACATACCTATTGGTCGCATTATTCCTACTGTATCTGGGATGCTTATTCTGTCAACACCTGCTTCTTCTATTGCTTTGCACATCTTGATCAGAAATGCTGGCTCTGCTCTACTTGCATCTTCCATAGTAAAACGCATCTTAAGACCATGTGATTTTGCGTGCTCTACTGTTTCAACAGCACGTCGTAAAGCTTCCTCGCGGGTTATCCTAAGTTTATCTTTTAGATGAATGTCAGAAATTCCAAGGTATGTTGCCATCCATCTTGCATCACAATCAAGCACAACATCGACATCTTCTTTCAACGCTCGTACATGTGCAACTATGTCAGCTCTTAATCCCTGTTTGATTATGATCTTTGTTGCTTCTTTGTGATCACTAGATATCACAGGAGAAATTTCTATCTGATCAACACCAAAATAGTCAAGCATCCACGCGATCTGGATTCGTTGTTTGTTTGAAAATGATACCCCCGGATGTTGTTCGCCCTCTCTTAGTGTACTATCTAAAACATGAATCTTCTTTGGCTTATTTCCCATAGCATTATACTGGTATGCATAGTAATTCGGATCACTCATTGCTGATTTAGTACAAAAAATTGCTGAATATAAACATATTCGTACTAGAATCGGCTAATTCTGAAATGTTTGTAACGATTTACGTCACGATTTGTTAAAACGATCCGAACTTCGTTTTTTATGTCACAGTACGCAGTATGATAACAGTGTTAGTATCAAACACCCCTGGTACCTTGCGTAGAGAATCGATACACGCATTGATGTCAGTAATTGTTGGTGCTCTTATTACTACTGCTATATCATATTGACCTGTTATTTCATAAACAGTATTAACTCCTTTAAGCTTCGTTAACTTTGCAGAAACTTTTGCCGTATCTGTTGCAGAATCAACTGAAATCAAAATGATCGCACTAGTAGCATTTGCATCGCCAGTTTCTATTGTAAATTTTTTAATAATTCCACCACCGACAAGATTTTTTACTCTTCTTCGTACTGCAGACTCGGAAAGACCAAGCTTTTGCCCTATTTCTACAAAAGACTCTCTTGATTCTTTCTTTAATATCTCAATTATTGTATCATCAATTTTGTCAGTGGACATTTCTACGCTTTTCCTCTTTTTCTAATAGGATATCAAGTATTTCTAAAGTTTTGGTTATGTCTGATTCTGAAATAACAAGTGGAGGCAGTAACCTGAGTATGTTTCTTCCTGAATACAAAAGTAATAGACCATTAGCTATTCCATCAAGCAAAATATCTTTTACTTCAAACTTCATCTCTACTCCAATCATCAATCCTTTGCCACGAATCTCCCTGATTATCTTATATTTTTTCTTTAAAGCTTCTAACCCATCTTGAAGTTTCTTTCCCATCCTTACCGCGTTTTCAACCAGTCCATCCTGAGTTAAGGCTTGTATTGTGGCAATTCCTGCAGCACACGAAAGAGGATTTCCACCAAAGGTGGATGAATGTTCGCCTTTACTTATACTTGCAAGTATATCTGGGCGCACAAGTGTAGCACCCATAGGCACACCACCGGCTATACCTTTTGCAAGACACATGATGTCAGGTGATGTGTCCCAATGCTGTCCTGCCCACATCTTACCAGTTCTACCAAGTCCAGATTGGATTTCATCAAAGATCAAAAGTATTCTTTTTTCATTGCATAACTTCCTAACATCTTGAAGAAACCCATCAGGCGCAACATGAATTCCACTTTCTCCTTGGATAGGTTCTATTATTACAAATCCTGTCTCAGAATTTACAGTAGATCTTAACGCTTCGATATCTCCGAACGAACAAAAAGAAACTTTTTCGACAAGAGGTTCAAATGACTTGCGATATTTTGGATTAAAGGTTAATGACAAAGAGCCAAATGATTTGCCATGGTATGATCCATTCATAGCTATCATTCCACTCCTGCCTGTGAATTTTCTCGCAAATTTTATTGCAGCCTCTACAGCTTCTGTTCCACTATTGTTTAGGTGAACTTGGGTTAGTCCCTTTGGTGCAATCTTAATCAGATTCTCAAGAAACTCTTCGCGCGTCTTGTTGTAAAATGAGCTATGTACAGTGATTATCTTTTCAAGCTGAGCCTTGAGGGCTTTTACAACACGAGGATTGCAGTGACCAACAAGTGCGACACCATAGCCACCCATACAGTCGATATACTCTTTTTCATTTACGTCCCACACATGGCTTCCAAGACCGCGTTCTACGGTGACGGGAAACCGTTGGTAGATGTTTCCCATAAAGTTGTCTTCAGTCATTTTGTAATCACCGTGCAGTTCTCGTTTGCAATAGCTGCTGATATTGGATTTTCTTTTTGACCGTTTGCAATTAGAGCTTGCTTTACGCCCATTTCTAAGGCCTCTGTTGCTGCAAGAATCTTTTTTTCCATACCAAAACCTATCTTTGGAAGTAGTTCCTTTGCTTCTGCTAAAGATAGACTCTTGACAAGCTTGTCATTCACCAATAATCCATCTACATTTGTCAAAAAGAGAATCTTGTCTGAATGCATCTTTCCTGCAACATACGCTGCAGCTCTGTCACCGTCCACATTAAGAAAGTCAAACTCTTCACTTATAGCAATAGGAGATATGACAGGAAGATATCCATGATCCAGAATTAACTTTACTAGACCTGAATTTACATTCTTTATCTTTCCGGTGTAGCCACCATCTATTGCCATCTTGCGACCCTTTTCGTTTATAACAATTAATTTCTTTTTGCGCTCTGCTTGGATAATCTGACCATCTATACCAGAAAGTCCTACTGCATTGATTCCATTTTTTTGTAGCATGCCTACTATCATTTTGTTTATCTTACCTGACATTACCATGGTGAAAATTTCTACAGTCTCTTTGTCTGTATATCTACTTTTTATTCCACCTGGTGATACAATGAACTTTTGTTCTTTTCCAAGTGCCTCTGAAATTCTTGTTACTTCTTTTCCGCCTCCGTGAACTAGAATTATTTTTTCTTTTTGTGATACTTTTTTAAGATCAGAAATGATTGAGGAATGAAGCTCATCAACAACGCTTCCTCCTATCTTGATTGTAATCATTTTTTCACACAGGTGTTAGCGGAGTGTAGGCAAGTCCATCCATCTCATCAAAACCTGCCATGATATTCATGTTTTGTATGGCAGAGCCTGCGGCTCCTTTCATGAGATTATCTGACGCTGACAGTACTACTAATCTATTGTTGTCTTCATCTATGTCAAATCCCACATCGCAGAAATTAGACCCTACGACAAACTTGGGATCAGGAAACTTGTAGAATCCCTTTTTATCACGAATCAACCTGATGAATTTTTCATTCTGATATTGTTCACGGTACAGTTTCCAGAGATCCATTTCACTTACTTGTTTTGTAAGGAATGTGTGATTTGTGCACAAGATTCCCCTAACTATATCCACCGCATGGGGACTCATAGACACTTTGATCTTTTTACCAGCTACCTCACTTAGCTCTTGCTCTATCTCTCCTGTATGTCTGTGTTTTGTAGGCTTGTATGGTCTGATTACTCCAGATCTCATGGCGTGGTGTGTACCAGCAACTGATCCGGCCCCCGCACCAGATG
>CAYZOW010000067.1:0-3774 GCA_964480245.1 uncultured Nitrosopumilaceae archaeon
TCTGAAGTTTCAAAGATTCTGGCAAGTCCAATAAAAGACATGTTTGTTGCAATCTTCTTTGTTTCAGTTGGTGCCCTTATGGACATAAGCCAGATACAAAATTACATCCCCCTTGCTTTGGCGTTCATAGCTTTATCAATAATAGTGAAATTTGGCGGTACTATGCTTGGTGGGTTTATTTTCCGCCAAGGCAGGAAAATGATATTTCGTTCCTCACTCACACTTGCACCTAGAGGAGAATTTTCAATTGTTATAGTGAAAGTGGGAGTGGATATGGGCGTTGTAAGCTCATTCTTGTTCCCACTGATAGGAATTATTTCAATAATAACCGCATTTATCACGCCATTTATGATAAAGGCCGGAGATCAGATACTCCTCAAAAAAGAACCTGAACCATGACAAATGATGAAGTAGAAAGACTTCTTGCAAGTGCACACAAAGAAATAACCATGTTTGACTACAATGGAACAACAATACCATGTATAATTTTTGAGGAAAAACGATTTGATGAGCTGATAAGAACAATAACTGGCAAGCCTCTTTCTGTAGAGACAAACCTGAACATACTTCAGGATGGACAGGGACATGTCTTTGTAGAAATTTCACTGAATTTTTCACATGGTGGAATAAGCGAAAAAGTATTACTTTATGCCAATAAATCGTTTGAGTTCTTTGAAGCCCTTGCAAAAACTTCGATGCTTGCACTCTCATCTCCACACTCTGAATATGGCAAGTCTAATGTCTTTATGATCCAGCTTCCAAAGCCAGAGAGAGCAATAAATGCACTAGAAATTATCAAAAATGGCTTGAAAAGATGAACGTATGCGGTTGCCGGGATTTGAACCCGGGTCGCGGAATTGGCAATCCCGCATATTAACCAAGCTGTACTACAACCGCTTAAACGATTTAGAAAATTTTAGTCTATTAAAGCGTACTGGTTGGCAACACTATTTTTAATATCGATTTAGCTAGATAAAACATGGATCCAAAACTAGTAGAAAAAATTAACCAGAAGATCAAAGAAGTTGCTGAAAACTCTGATGAAATTTTTAAAATAATAAATTCACTTGAAAAATTGCGGACTCATTCGGATTCATTTGGTTATGGTATAGCTGTGGGCAGACTTTACAATTCGTTTTACTATCAGTGTAGACGAATTCTTAAGCGCAATCCTACAAAGGAAGAATTTTTAGAATTTCTTGCTATTATAAACAAAAGACAAAAAGAAATTCTTGATGCACTAAAATTAAGTTAATGAGCCTTTAGAGGTAATACCTTAATTGTTGGCGTGACGGGCAATTTCACACATGCCCCATGTAGAGCTTTTTTTGCAACTTCAAGATGCTCCTTTTTAACATAGACTTCCATGATGCACTGACCGGCATTGACGCGTGCAGCTAAGCTTATCGCTTTTCCAAAAGCTCCTCGCATGCCTTCTTGGAGTCTGTCTGCACCAGCAGTCGCAATCATCTTGTTTTCTCTAAGTAAAACATGTGGATAGATTCGAAGAATGGAAAAGTAACCAGTTTCTCCTGCCACTCTCTCAATTGGCTTGTTTGCTGCCAGTCTTGCTGATTCTATTGCCATGTGTCTTATCTGCGCTTTCTCATTTGAGCAGAGCTGGACACAATAATCATAATCAGCTCTTTGGCCACTAGCAAATTTGGCTATTTTTATCTGAGGTTTACCCTTGATGTACTGCTTTCTTGTATACGGTTGACCATTGCCAGTTCGATAGTTTGCGCCGTGCATAACAACACTTTTGAATGCTTATCAAGCCCATATTTTAACCGTGAGATTTTCGTGAAATGTTTTGTTTACAGTGCAATCTTAACAATCTGTTAGGACGTAGTCTTATATTGTCATTAATGTCTATCTTGTAACCGTCATGTCTGATATTGAGTTCAAAGTTGAAGGAGTATTAGTGAAAGATCACACCTTGATATCAGACAAAAACATGCAGAACAGTCTAGAGCAAAAAGGCTTTGGCGAAACTATTAAGAAAAAATTTTTCTTAAAACCGTTTGAATCGCTATATCTTTTGTACACCAACAAGCTTAAACTAACAAAAGGGAAGCAACAAGTTAACTTTGATTTTATGATGCAAGAGTGCATAAAATTTGTTAGTGATGCACTTACAAAATTTCTAATTTACCGTGATTTACGAACAAGGGGATACATAGCAAAGGACGGCTTTGGTTTTGGCTCAGACTTCAGGGTGTATGAAAGGGGTCAGTTTGGTGAAAAAGCAGCCAAGTATGTGGTGTTTGGACTAAGTGAGGGAAAACGAGAAAAGATGGGTTTACTACAAAAGCAGATAGAACAAATAACAACTATGGGAAAAGAACCAGTTCTTGCCGTAATTGAGAGGCGCGGCGAAGTGATTTACTACAAAATTTCAAGAATAAAGTTTCTTGAAAACAAGAACCAACCAGAACTGTCTCCAGTAGAATTCTGACTTTATCTTAAAATATTATAAAATATCTTTCATACACATGGCATTCAAGGAAATATACTGTCATAATTGCAAAAGGAGTTTAGGTAGATATAACGAGAAATATTTTCCAGACATAAAGATAGCTGAAATAATAAAGGCAAACTACTCCTCACACATTCATGAAGGCCACCAGATAGTCATAAGAAAAATTACTCTAGAAAACGATTGATATCACACATATTGCTAGTTGATTTTAAACGCAAACATCGCAACTATAGAATTTAAATTTTTAGTACGAATCATTCGTACTACTTAATTATAATTAACATTCTCAAATTCTAATGCTAGATGAATCTTGTAGAACATGTGGAGGCGTACTAATCTCATGTTCTATGTGCCCAGAATGTAGGAAGATAACACAAAGGATCTGTAGGATCTGTGGTTCAAAGACCGCAGAACAGTTTCATGATCGTTGTCTGTACATAGAATCAATCACATCAAGAAACTGTATGGAGATTGATGTTGTAATATTGCCTCAATTTGGCCATAAATCTAGTGCATATAGTAATAATAGCAAAAATCATGCGTTACGTGATTCACTATTAGTTTTTGGTATTGTTGGATTTTTTGTTTTAGGGGTTGCTACTGTAAGCTACTTTGATTTGTTTGAAAGTCAGACTGGTGAAGCTCAGACAATCAAACCAACTGTATTGAGAGATGGAACATTAGGATACCAGAACAAGCACTTTGATACAGTTTATGAAAATTGTTTAGGCGCTGGTGCTGCACAATCTATAGCAGTTACGTGCCCAAATGGAAAAGGCTATGTCTACAAAGCAGTCCTCATTATGCCACACGAACTAGCAGCCAAATTCGCAAATGGCGTTTTCTCTATACGTGGCATTTCGTTAAGTGAAAGCTCAGATGGCTCTGTAACCTTTGAATATCAGAACAAATTTTACAGCACTAGTTTTTTAGAAACTGAAGGCAAAGCCTAGGAAAGAAGGCATAGCTCACAATCACATAATGTTTGTTGATTGTTTTTAGCAAGACACTTGTTATGTTGCCCTGCTTGGCATTGAACGCAGATGGCGTTTTTATTTTCTAATTCAGAATATTTCGGAGCACCATCAAAGCCAAAGCCACCATCTTTTGGTCCAACCACACACCGTATTTCTTTTTACTAGTATTTTTGTGTGCTCATTCAATTGTAAAAAATCTAGTGCTCCCGCCGGGATTTGAACCCGGGATCACCGCCTTGAGAGGGCGGTATGCTTAGCCGGACTACACCACAGGAGCTTGCTAAAAGCCATAAAGAAATCGCAATTTAAAGCAAT
>CAYZOW010000068.1:0-3641 GCA_964480245.1 uncultured Nitrosopumilaceae archaeon
TGTTGAACGGCGAAGACACGACACAAAAAGTTATTGCACTATCAGCTGGAGTAACAGAAGTTACGATACGAAACAGGTACAAGGGACTAAAAGAGTCACTAAAAATCTAGTCTTTTACTGATTTGCCATTTCTTCGTGCCTAAGTTTTATTTCGAGCTAAGCTAAACCCTATGACTAATCTTACGAATAAGCTTATGGCTAACTTCGAAACGACGCGTAAATCTGCTTATTCACTTCATTATCGAACATCGTTTGTTCGATAGTAGGCACGAAATGCCAAAAAGATAGGTTGTTAGAAATTAAGCTACTACAAAATCATTCATGTAATTGGATCTAATTTTTTCTGACATACACGCAGACATTGATGCGCTAGATACCATTCTAAAAATAGCTACAAGTGAAGAGTTTACCAAAAAATACGGCAACTTTGAAAGGATAATAAATCTAGGAGATGTCCTAGAACGAGGATCACACCCAAAAGAAGTTCTTGCCAGACTAGACTCACTTGCAAAAAACCACTCAATTTTTTCTGTCATGGGAAACCATGATGAGGCCTTTTTGTACAAAAGACCAGTAAGTGGAGTTTCGCTTCAAAGCTGGACTGCTCATCAAAGCCTTACTGATGATGATCTAACATTTTTTCCAAAAAACAAAGATGGTACTTTTGGCCAGCAGCTATTCATAGATAAAAAAAATAATCTTTTTTGCGTTCATGGTGGACCACTTGATCCGCTTAAGATTACACCAAAAGATGCTAATGACGAGGCATGGTTATACCAGAGGTCATGGCAGAGGTTGTCAGAAGAGGAGTTTGAATACTTTAGCTATTATGGCTATCACTACAAGCCTTCTTCTGCGTTTGGCGAAGCAAATAATCACCTAAATAATTTTGTAATTTTATGTGGCCATCAACACACAGAGGCTGCACTAATACAAGATGATGAAATCAAAGAGTTCTATTCTTCTCTTAAAACAACACAAGAAAGAACATCAGGCTTTGTACTTGGCAAAAAGGAAATTGAGATCAACCCATCTAACAACTATCTAATCAGGCTTGGTCTTGGTGGACCTAGCGGCTATTATAGTGTTGGAACAACGCAACCACATTTTGGACTAATACAATACAACCCAAAGAAAGTGATTCTCTTTACGGTGGAATAATCATGTACAAAGCTGTTCAAATGATATCAGGAATAATTTTTGCACTTTTGCTGCTGCCATCAACCATATATGCAGAAAAGATCCCTGATTATTTCTATCCATATGCACCAATATCTACAGACAAGCAAGTATACAGCTGGACAGACAAGGTTCACATTACAATAGCTGCACCAAGCTGGAATGAAAATGTCTATGGAATAGATTCCATAGGGGATTTCAAGGGCCATTTCATAAAAATATCAACAACTAGTCACGAGCTTGAACCGTACAGATTGGTTGAAACAGCTCCAAACAGTGGAATATTTGTTGGTGAAGTGGTTCTCACTGGTTTTTCACATGATGCCAATGGGGATGGAAAAATAGATACGCACCCACGAACAACTGGTTCAGGTCCATCAAGTGGCTTTTTAGAAGCAGACAGGGGTGATGGTCTTACCATATCATTTGAATTTGCAGATGGTGTTGTTCTAACACAGAGTGCACGCATAAGCTGGAATCAAGCTGAAATCAAATTCGATAAATTATCATATCTTCCAGATGAGATTATAAAAGTTCAGATAATAGATCCTGACATGAATCTAAACCCAGAAGCTCCTGACACAATTTCAGTAGAAATATCATCAGACTCTGACAGCGCAGGAATCACGGCAGATGCAATAGAAACACAAGAAAGCTCAGGAGTCTTTGAGGCAACTATTTCTTTGACGCAGACTGGCGTATCAAGTGGCAATAGACTCCATGCAATTCCAGACGATATGATATACGCAAAATACGAGGATAACACACTTCCTTCACCTTACAGCATAAACGATAGCATCGACGCTGTGACAAATTCTGTATTAACATCTCAAACTCATACCCTTGAAAAAGTAGCATTTGGAAATACAATTCTTGCAGACAACTTTGGTATGACAGTACAAGACCCAAAGGTAGGCCAACAGCTGCAAGTCGTTTCAGAAATTCAAAATAAACAAAGCTATGAACAACCTTTTGTGTATCTAGTGCAGGTAAAGGACTCTGCCGGTACTGTTGTCTGGCTTTCATGGTTTAAGGGAAGTTTGGCTATGAACCAAAAACTTGGCGTCTCACAATCCTGGCTTCCTTTTGAAGCTGGCACTTATACTGTAGAAACCTTTGTCTGGAAGTCTCTTGAAAATTCTTCCCCACTTGCGCCATCACTAGCATCTGTATACGAAATCAAACCATGAAAATATCTAGGTGGTAAGCTCAGGTTTGAGGGTCCACGCAACGGCTAGAATGACAAAGGGAATGGAAACCATTATCGTAATTTGCAAGATTATGAATAACTGACTTTGTGACGCATCTGGGTTTGTTATGATAAATGGTAAAGGCAACGTAATTACAAACCAGATTACAGAAATTAGAACAATTATTTCCAGTTTCTTTTTATTCTTTGGGTTCACAAAGTAGCTATGATATTGACGTATTAATTTGATTGTAATGATATGGACTATTTAGCAGCGGCTACACCAGTCACAATTGCAACCTTTCCAGATAGCCTCATAAAATGAGATACAAAAAGACGCTTTTTAATTTTAGAGCTTTATGCCAAATGTCCAGTGGCGATTTAATACAAAATTCACAGATGACGCAATTCCTATAGATATCAAAGCTGCCAAAATATAGTACAACGATAGTTTTTCTACAAACAGATAATTGAATCCAAGTTGTATTCCCATCCCAACAAGACTTACGCCAATAAACTTGACATACATGAGAGCAGCTCGCTGCTTTTTCGTTGAATCTCTAAAAGTCCAGGTTTTATTAAAAAAGAAATTTGTTGTAATTGAGATATAGATTGCTATAGAAGAAGAAAGCAGATACCATAGCCCAGCATATTCGGTTAGGGCATAAAGTACTCCTAGATTTACAATTATCCCGCTTGTGCCTACCAGGTAATACTTGAAGGCATGTCTAGCAAAGAGTGAAATTCTACTAAACCTATTTTGTTCACCCAGTGTCATTTGGTTTTATTCAACATTTCATGTATTAATAAATGCTGAATATGCCCCTGCAGATTGGAACTCGTCCAAATAAAAGATGAAAATGATGACGCGATTAATCTTTCATGGATGGTAAGTTCTATACAACCACAACAGTCCATAGATGTAAGTCAATCATGGATCCGACCAAAAAAGGAAATTATAAAATTGAAACTTTTGTCTGGGATTCTATTGCAGATCCCATACCTCTTGCAAAAAACTAAATGTTCAAGTTTACCATTTCATAGATTTCGATTCTTTAGTTGAAAAAATCTTTTAAAAACAAAACAATATGTGAAAAAATCCACATAAAATTATAAATAGTTCTAAGTCATATAACAAAATATGCAGAAGGATGCAATTTCCACTGCTTAAACTGCGTGGTCCCGCAGAACAATAAATGAAATCGAGCGCTCTGCGTTGATTCAAAGAGGTAATCTCTGCCCTTCTGACGGGGGGCCACGCCAATTATGTTTT
>CAYZOW010000069.1:0-3615 GCA_964480245.1 uncultured Nitrosopumilaceae archaeon
TGCAACCCCTATTCTCTGAAAGACATCATTGTAGGAGGAAGGTTCGTCAAAACAATAAAAATCTGTCTCTTTTGATGCAGCTACAGCAACAGCAAGTCTTTGCAGCTCTCCTCCGCTGAGCTCTCCAATTCTATTTTCCATTGAGTTTTGTAGTCCTAACTCTCTTACAAGATCGGGCATAACATTTCGTTCATCATACTTTTCCAAAAGCTCTTTTGCTGTTCCAGTAAAGACCTTTGCCAAATTGTAGACTTGTTGAGGTTTTATTGAAGCTTTAATCTGACCATTTGAAATTTTTTCAAAATGCGACTTCAATTCAGTTCCATGAAAATATTTTAAAATATCACTCCACTCAGGTGGCGACGTATAATTTCCAAGATTTGGTTTTAGATTACCGGATAGAATGCTGATAATTGTACTTTTTCCCATGCCATTTCTGCCAAGCAGTCCCATCACTTGGCCTTTTATTGGTGTGGGAATCTTATACAATCTAAAAGAGTTCATGCCAAACTGATGAATCTTTTCGGTTCTCAGCTCCTCTGCTAGATTTACTATAGTTATTGCATCAAATGGGCATACCTTTACGCAGATTCCACAACCATTGCATAGATTCTCATCAATCTGCGCTTTTCCAATTTCTTCATTCAGTACTATACAGTCTGCTCCAGACTTGTTTATTGGACAATACTTGATACATTCAAGACCACACTTTTTTGGTTGGCAGAGTTCCTTGTCTAGTACTGCAACTCTATGAGTCATGGTGTCTACAGCCTTTTTCTTTAATTTATACCTCTATGCAAGTAAGCTTAATACAGAACATTCAAGAAAGTAGGTCTCAAGCCGGCCATAGCGTTGGGGTCCGACCCGGTCCCATACCGAACCCGGAAGTCAAACCCAATGTCGCTGCTGTGTTACTAAGGTGCGAGAGCCCTTGGGAAGCAGTAGTGCTGGCACTTTAGTTTAAAGCAACACTGTTAGGTTTAGCTTTCCATACTACCTGAATTGTAATGCCTTTGTTTACTCCACGTTTTGCAGCATTATATGGAAAATATTCTATATATTCAGCCACAAGTTTGTGTATTTTTTCATCAACTTCTTCGATCTTTACTACGTCGGTAAAAAGATAAGGTATTTCATTGCAAGCAATTAGATATCCTTGGTCGCTTGGTGTGATTAAAAATGAAAGTTTTGACAACCTCAAGCTTTTTTGCATACCGTTCTATATTATAGGAAAACCTAAAAAGATGCCGCTGTGCGACAAGACTTGTGAATAGTTGCATAGTCTGTGGTGAGAAATTCTCTGATGACATCAGATTTTTAAATCACATGATGGAAAAGCATGGCTTTAGGAATCCAAATAACTCTATACCTGATAGAAACAGTAGAGGTTACTAGCTAGCTATTGGAAAGAAATTCTATCAATAATCTCACACCATATCCAGTAGCTCCCTTGGGGTTATAGCTTTTCTCTTTTGTTCCCTGCTGGGTCCATGCAGTACCAGCTATGTCAAAGTGAACCCATGGAACCTTGTCTACGGAATGAGCCAAAAAAGCAGCACCAGTTATGGTACCTGCACCTCTACCACCACCAGTATTTTTAATGTCAGCCACGTCAGATTTAATCATCTCCATATAGTCATCATCTATAGGAAGCTGCCAAACTTGCTCAGATGTATTTTCTGCAGCCTGTTTTATTTTTGAAATAAGTTTATCATCATTACCTATGATTCCAGCCACGTTAGCACCTAAAGCCACTATGCATGCTCCTGTTAAAGTTGCGAAATCAACTATGCATTTTGGAGAATAGTTTTTTTTGCCGTATGCCAACGCATCTGCTAAAATCAACCTTCCCTCAGCATCAGTGTTAAGGATCTCTGCAGTTTTTCCGTTGTATAGCTTAATTATATCGCCTGGTCTGTACGCCTCACCGCCTGGCATATTTTCCACAGCTGGTATAATGCCAACCACATTCACAGGAAGTTTTAATGCAGAAACTGTTTTCATAATTCCAAGGACTGTGCAGCCACCACACTTATCAAACTTCATCTCGTCCATTTTTTCACTAGGTTTTATTGAGATACCGCCTGTGTCAAAAGTTACAGCTTTTCCCACCATAACTACTGGTCTCTCCCCTCGTTTTCCATTATACTCCAATATGATGAGCTTAGGTTCATTCTTACTCCCACCACCTACCGCAGTTATCCCCCCGCATCCCTTTTGCCTTATCTCATTTTTTGACATGACAGTACACTTTAGCTTGTATTGAGAAGCAAGTGATTTTGCAAATCTAGCTAACTGTTGTGGTGGACAGTCATTTGGAGGAAGATTTGCTATATCTCGTGCAAATATAACACCTTGGCAAACCTTCTGTGTTTTCTTTATGACATCTTCAATATTGCCAGAATGCTCAATTAAAATGGAAAGATCTGGAGATTTTTTGTTCTTCTCTTTTTTGTATTTATCAAATGAATAAAGTGCAAGCTCAGAACCTTCCACTATTGTCTTTATCAAAGGAATTATGTCTAACTCAAAGTCTGTTGGTATGAATATTGAATATTCTGAAATTCCAAGATCACGCGCTTTTTGTGCAATTTTTCCTGAAACAATCCTGACTAAATCATAATTTACTTTTTTCTTTTCTCCCAGTCCTGCTAATAGAATTCTTTGTGCCGGAACTTTTCCATGTGTATGTATTATATTTAGAGTTCCTGTCTTACCATCGGTTTCTTTGAGGGAAGCCTTTAAGAGTCCACCCAGTTTCGAATCAACTTCATGCAAACCTAGAACTGATTTTGATTTCTCATAAACAAAGGTGCACAAAAGAGCAGTCTTTTTTTCAGTAGGATTTATTTTTTCTGACTTTATCTTCATAACATTTCGCTTGTGTTTTTTGGTATATTAGAATCTATTTTAGCTTGATTTTTTTGCTATTTGAAAAGAGGCTTTTTGACCTAAGAAAAACTGCCTTGGGTGTTTTACAGCTAGCATCACAGGATGTCTGTACATCAAATTGAATAGATGATCTAGGCTTGGAATTGAGAATAGATAATAAGAGAGGAAGTAGTGCCGCCCTTCCTCCATAGGCTGTTTTACCATCAACAAACCAAAACATCTTGGTGGAATCATATCCATCAGGAAAGATTTCTGACTTTATCTTCATACCAAAATCTGTATAATGACCTACAATCAACAATCTTCCTCTTGCAAAAAAATCGACGATTTTTGCAAACTTTGCACAAAGGTAGCATCTGTCATCATATATTATCAGCGGTACTATATTATGCAGTTCCATACATCTTTTTGGGTTTTAATCAAATTAAAATTTTCCGAAATAACTTTTTATTTGCTCCACATGCGCTAAAAATCATGAATATGCATCTGATTTTAAATATTCTTGAATTTCATACTTTGGAAAAGATATGGGCCTGAACTACTATCATATCATAAAAAAAGTTAGGGAGGCCCGTAAACTCGTCATTAAAGGAATTACCACGGCTGGTTCTGGTCATCCAGGCGGTTCATTTTCTATGGCAGAAATTATGGGTTGCGTTTTATTCAAATTCTTAAGATATGATCCAAAGAATCCACTTTGGGAAGATCGTGATAGGATGATTT
>CAYZOW010000070.1:0-3516 GCA_964480245.1 uncultured Nitrosopumilaceae archaeon
CCAATTATAATTTTAGCTGGAATGATTGTGTATATTTTTGGTCCTGGAGCTGATCTTCTTGATTTTGGTACGCCACTACCAGAAATCACAATAGAAACAATTTCATTTTCTGATTCAAAAATTATTACTACAGTTAGAAACACTGGTCCAATTGATGTAGAAATTGTGCAGGCTGATGTAAATGATAGAATCCAACCTGCAGCAATTGAACCAGATAAATACCTTGCCAAATTCGAAACAGCTAAAGTGGTAATTCCGTTTGAATGGAATGAGGCACAGCCATATGAAATAGGGCTCACCGTAAGTGACGGAACAAGATTTGCAAAATCTGTTACCGCTGCTGCATCATCCTACGAACCAAGCTTTGAACTTGTCTCCTACTTTGCAGTAATTGGAACCTATGTTGGAATTATTCCAGTAATGATAGGATTGCTCTGGTTTCCGTTTATGGCAAGAATGAGCAAAAACAAGTACAAATTCTTTCTTGCACTTACTGCAGGCTTACTTTTGTTTCTAGGAATAGATGCAATTGAAGAAGGTTTGGAGATCTCTTCAGAAAACTTTGCGGGCGCTTTCAATGGTAATTTACTTGTTGTTACAGTTGTTATAATTTCATTTCTTGGGCTGTATTATTCTTCTGAAAAATTAGTCAGTAGAGCGGCCTCATCTACTATGACAAAACCAATTGCAATTGGTTTGATGATAGCTATAGGCATAGGCTTACATAATTTAGGTGAAGGACTTGCTATAGGAGCTGCTATAAGCCTTGGAGAGATCGCACTTAGCACGTTTCTGATTGTAGGTTTTACTATACATAATACAACTGAGGGTATTGCAATCGCAGCTCCGATGGCGCGCGTAAAACCAATGATAGGAAAGCTTGCTGCTATGGGTATGATTGCAGGAACGCCAGCAATTTTTGGAGCTTGGATTGGCGGTTTCAGTTACTCACCATTTACAGCTGTAGTGTTTCTATCTATTGGGGCTGGTGCAATATTCCAAGTAGTTGTATCTATTATAAACTGGATACGCCAGGATGGTGAAAAAACGCTTTCAAACGCTGCCGTAGCATCAGGAATTGCTGTAGGAATGATAGTAATGTATCTAACTAGCATTCTTGTATAGCTCGTAGAATGCAATGATTACTAATCAATCTAACCGAAGACAAAAGTGTAAAAGACAAAGTTATTAGTTTTTGGGATTATCTCTATTTCGTGTTGTTCTATATTTTTTGTAGCAATAAGGTTGTGCATAAAGGACCACTTTACGTCAATAATGCTTTTCCCATCTCTTAACATAACGTCTTTTCCAGCATTTTCCTTTGTCAGATAACCTCCATCAATTTTTATTTCGGCCAACGCCGGCTTATCATTTGAGGTACCAATTATTCCATGTGCTCTAGTTGCGGTATATTTCATCATTATTGCAGAGTCAGATTCGCCTGGATATTGTACTCCATCGCTTTTCCATACCCATTTTCCACGAAGATACACCATATTGTCCATATGTTTGGCAGAATCTGTAAAATGATTTACCTCATCTGGTTTTGGAGTTTGATTGTTTCCAAATCTTCGTAATCTTGTATAACCAACACAAATTTCTGGGCTCATGCCAGCAAAGTGCATGCCGTAAGTATCATGGATCTCACTTGCAAGCTTTCCATTCTGTTTTATTGGAATAATCTTTTCACCCGTTTCTTCTAATAGCTCCACTATGCATTCATCAAAATCCTCAGCCATACCAAAGCCAGCATGTTCATACCTGACAAATCCATTTGCATCAATTAGTATGTGCTTTGGCCAGTACATGTTTCCATATGCTTCCCACGTCTTATTGTTAATATCTAAGGCAACAGGAATTCTTACATCATATCTTTTCAATGCTTTTTTGATGTTTTCTGGTTCTTTTGCAAACTCATACTCTGCTGAGTGAGCTGCTATAACTTCAAAACCATATCTACCATACTTTTCTTTGAGTTCTGTCATTACAGGAAGTGATCTTAAACAAAAGATACAGCTGTATGTAAAGCAGTCAAGTAATACAACCTTGCCTTTTAACTTCTTTATCTCTAACGGTTCAGAATTTATCCACGAGTGTATGTCTATAAATTCAGGTGCAGGAGAAGCTGGAATTAGATTCAATGTTTAGATGAGGATTTAAAAACTCTATTTAAAGAAAGTGATTCTAATCTAGTTTGTCTGCTCAAAACATGTATTAATTATACGACAACAATATTTGGTAGTGCGGCAGATCTAGTCAGCGAGTGAAAGTGCACAAACTTTTGGTTTTTTCCTTAATTGTGATTCTTGTAGCAACTCCACTATCTAATATTACCGTAGAAGCGCAATCCAGTAATCCGAATCTTTTTGTGTCCGCAGAAAACAGTTTTTTTGAGAACCATTTTACTGGTTCTATGGTTGTTGAAGTTATCATAAGAGATAATGACATAAGCTCCCAAGATGATGCACACGGCGAAGCAGATGTCACATTAAATGGGAAAAAATTGAGGATGGTACAAGCTTCCGACGGAAACTGGTATGCATATTTTGCTAACAAAGAGAAAGCACAAATTGCAGACGCAACACAAGCAGCTGGGTCTGGCGAAGGTCTTGACTTTGGTGCTTTTTGTGGTAAAGACACCCCCCCATCAGTATTTGGCATAAGTTTTTCAGACACAGATGGTGTGGCAATTCCAGTAGATGTTGGAATAAGTGGCACAACACAAGGCACTGCATCATTTAACACTTGCAGTGGTGGTCCGCCTCCATCTTCACCTAACCAAAATAACGTTGTACGACAACCACGTAGCCCTAATTCAAGTCCCGCGGTTCCTGTAGGTCAAATTGGAATAGCAGCTGGCACATGGCCGTTTATTCAACTTTTTTCTTTCAACGATAATGTAAGCATAAGTTACAATAAAGGAGGCGGATCTCAAAGAGTAGACCTTTCTTATTCTGATATCCCAAACATTTCTTTAACGCTAGATAGAACTGGATATCCAAAAGGAGCCGAGGTCTTCGTAACCGTAAAAGACATGCAGCTAAACCAGGATCCTACATCTGTAGATTCTTGGACATTTAATATCAATTCTCCTAGAACAACATTTTACCAAGCATTCGCCGAAACAGGTGCAAATTCTGCAAACGGCGGATCAGGCTTGGTAGATTTGAATCCACATCTAGGAAGTTTGGGCTTTGAGAAAAATGGAAATTTGGGAATGAATCTGGGCTCTGTGGCAGAACTAAGAACAAACCAACGACAACCAGACAGTTCTGTTACCAACGGTATAACATCATATACTCAAATAGTCACACTTGTGGAATCGCAACCGAACTCTGGAATCTTTGAAAGTTTTGATTTTAATGACGAATCAACAATAGGAATTTTAAGTAATGCACCACGTGCTCAGTCAGCCTCAATAGAATACAACTCAAAATCAACCTCGATAGTATCAGGCACATTTACTGCGACCATTTCACTTGGTATCCAGACCGGCCAATTCAATGCAGGCCAAAA
>CAYZOW010000071.1:0-3492 GCA_964480245.1 uncultured Nitrosopumilaceae archaeon
TTTTGATTAAATTCAAGTTTGGAGATTTTGTCATCCCAACTGCAACACTACGACCTGAAACTTTGTTTGGTGTTACCAACCTCTGGATAAATCCAGATACTAGATACAAGAAAATTACAGTTGATGGAGAAAAATGGATTGTTTCAGCTGAATGTGCGCGTAAGCTGGAATTTTTGGATAAAAAAATTACTTATGATGGTGAGATTTCGGGTTCAGAACTAGCTGGAAAAGAGGTAACTATTCCACACAGAAACAAAAAGATTCCAATTTTAGAGGCTAGCTTTGTAGAATCACAAACTGGAACTGGTCTGGTAATGTCAGTTCCAGCTCATGCGCCATTTGACTATCAGGCTCTGGTTGATTTTAAAAAATCACACCCATTAGGCTCAGAATTGCAATTAATCAAGCCGATTTCGATAATCCAGACTGAAGGATATGGGGAAATTCCTGCAAAAGAGGCAGTTGAAAGGCTTGGGATAAAAGATCAAAATGACCCAAAGCTTGAAGAGGCAACTACTGAAATCTATGGAAAAGAATTCTACGGTGGTGTACTAAAACAGAATACCGAACAGTTTGCAGGAAAAAAAGTTTCTGAAGCTAAAGATATTATCAAAGAATGGTTGTCTGAGAAAAAATATTCGGATATTTTGTTAGAGCTAACAAACACTCCAGTAAGGTGTCGTTGTGGAACTGAATGTGTTGTAAAGATTTTATCGAACCAATGGTTTCTAAATTATGGAGATAAAGATTGGAAGGAAAAAGCTACTCTATGTTTTGATAAAATGAGTATTTTACCACAAGAGATTCGGGGAGAATTCAACTATGTTATTGGATGGTTACGAGAGCGAGCTTGTGCAAGACAACACGGACTAGGAACAAAACTTCCGTGGGATAAAGACTGGATAGTTGAAAGCTTGTCTGACTCTGTTATTTACATGGCATATTATATTCTTGCAAAATTTGTAAACGCTGGTACAATATCAGCTGAAAAGTTATCAAAGGAATTTTTTGATCATATCTTTTTGGGAAATGGTAATTCAAAAAAAGTTTCCGATCTAACAAAAATTCCAAAAGGAATTATAGATGATATTAGAAGCGAGTTTTCATACTTTTATCCAGTAGATTCAAGACATTCAGGACGTGATCTGGTTCCAAACCACTTGACATTTTTTGTTTTAAACCATGTAGCGATATTTCCTGAAGAGAATTGGCCTCTACAGATTGTTGTAAATGGTTCTGTTTTGATGGATGGAAAAAAGATGTCAAAGAGTATGGGAAACATCATTCCTTTACGACAAGCTATTCGTGATTATGGCGCAGATCCAATTAGACTAGCAATAATAATTTCAGCTGAGCTATTGCAAGATGCTGATTTTAATTTAGAATCAGTTTCAGGAATCAAAAACAAGCTTGTATTATTGCTAGAAGAATGTTCCAAGCTTAAACCGGAAAAATTATCCAATCTAGAGGCAGAAGACAAGTGGATTAGAAGCAAATTACAGTCATTAATATCAGATGTGGCCTCTTCTATTGAAAAAATGAGGCTACGAGAAGGCCTTCATAATATTATTTTCTCATTTGAGGGAGATTTACAGTGGTATCTCAAAAGGGCAAAGGCAAAGAAAAGAAGTGACTATTCAGGAGTCTTGTACGAGATAAACACTAAACGAGTTGCAATGTTATCTCCATTTGCACCACACATCGCCGAAGAGATGTGGGAGAAGCTAGGAAATTCTGGTTTAGTTTCTCTGTCTAGCTGGCCTAGTGTTGTAGATGATATCATTGACCCTGTGGCAATCCAGGCTGAAGAGCTGCTAAAATCAATCATTGATGATATTGCAAACATTATCAAGGTTACAAAAATGACTCCAAAGAAGATTACGATTTACACTGCTGATGCATTCAAATCAAAAGCATATCATGAAATTATGAAAGAGTTGATTGCAAATAAAGAAACATCTGATATTAAAAAAAATCCAGATTTTGTTCAAAAGACAATCAAGGATATTTTGTCTGAACCAGTTGAGATTAGAAAGACAAAGCTAGAAACTCCAGAGTTTGATGAAAAATCATGGATTGCAAATGAGTTGATTAGTCTTGCAAAAGCTGAGTTTGGAGTTGATTTACAAGTATTTTCGGAATCAGATTCAGGGATTTATGATCCAAAAGGAAAGGCTCGACATGCAAGGCCTTTCAAGCCAGCTATTTTGATTGAATAATGGATTTTCGGATTTTATTTAAAATAATAAGAATAATTTTTCCAGAAATTACCTACATGTGTTTTTATACCTACTATTGAGTTTTAAGATAAAATGGCTTCAATTGTTCAAAAACCATCAGATTTAGATTTTCCTGAGTCTTCTCAAGATATTGCTCAAACAAAAAAATCTTCCAAAAAATCACCTCAAACTAAAATTTCTGTGTGCGATGTTATGAAAAACAATACATCAGGCATAATTAAAAAAATGGAATTTCAAGTTCCAGCATACTTACAACAGTACACTGATCTTTATACCGCATATCTACATTCATTTGATCAAATCTTTGGTACATGTTATATTGCAGAAAAAGAGTTTTTTGATAAATTAGAAATTGATCAAAATACCCTCAAATCATTTGATAATTGTTCTAAAACTTTTAGAGATGTTATTTCTTCACAAATTGATACATCTACTCAGTTTCTGAATACTTATGTTAAGATGAGGATTTCAACAATAGACTCTTTTGATAGATATGCTCAAGTTATGATGAGGATTTACGCAAACATGTTGGCACAGTTTAATTCCACCTTTGAAGATAAATGGTAAAGCGATTTAACAATTTTTTCCAACTAAAACCATGACTAATTCCTACTGAACCCAAAGCACATCATGAGTTTTGGTTCACTGGTATCAATTAATGTTTAATTTTTAAAAATTATGTTAGTATTTTTGTTACTTTTGTTTTAAAATCTGATTCATACCATGTTGTTTTTGCGTCTTTGTTAATTGAGGGATTTGCATTAATTGCAATATGTGAAAATACTCGTTTTTTGTCAATAGAGCCATGAGTATGTAATTTTTTTGCATGTATGTAAATAATATCTCCTTCGTAAAGATTGATTTTATCTGTTTTTTTGATTTGAAATTTTGATTTGTTATTTCCTGATTTTGAATACATTTGAAGACTACCTCTTCCTTTGGTAACAATTAGGATTTGACCCCCAGAATGATCGTGTATTTTAGTTCGAGCTCCATTTTTGAATGTGACATGAAAAATTTTCTGCTCTTGGGATTTAACTATACTTGAGATTTCTTGCATAAGTACTGGACCTGTAAAGTAATCTGGATTGGCTTTCCTTTCTTTTGTTTTGGTATGTATGCTGATTTTTTTCAATATGCATCTTTCCATGTTTAAATTCTAGATAAATCTAATCATTCTTTAGTTTCTTTTTTTGTCGTTTTTTCTGATAGTATGTAGAATCAAATCCTTTATCTTGACCTTTCATGAATT
>CAYZOW010000072.1:0-3466 GCA_964480245.1 uncultured Nitrosopumilaceae archaeon
TAAAGCGCGTACTCGCAAGGGTTCGAGAGTTCAAATCTCTCTCCCGGCGCCTTTTACATAACCCATTAAAAGATACGGAGCTAATTTGTAGACATTGACAAAATGCGATGTAGCAATAATTGGAGGAGGGATACTTGGAACCTTAATCTCATACTGGCTTTCCAGTCTTTATGATATCAAAATCTGCGTTATTGAAAAAGAGTCAGAAGTTGCAATGCATGCTAGCAGTCGTAATACTGGTGTTGTCCATTCACCATTTTATCTTGATCCACAAAAAAAGACGACACTAGCCAAATCTGCTTTTCTCTCGCATGATTTGTGGAAAACATTTGCAGAGAAAAAAGGACTTGCATGGAAGATGGTTGGTACACTAGAGGTAGCCTTGGATGAAAACCAGCGCAAGATCTTAGAAAAATACATGAGGTGGGGAGTTCAGAATGGCATCTCAGAGGACGATCTTGAACTACTTGAAGGAAACGACGTCTTAAAAAAAGAACCAAACGTACATTGTCATTCAGCCTTATTTTGTAGACGTGATGCTGCAGTTGACTATGGAATATTCACACATGAACTTAAAAAAGAATCACAGAAAAACGGAACTAAATTTTTGTTAAAACACAAAGTTGAATCCATACAAAAAAACGAAAATGGTTCATTGATAACTTTTCAAAACAATGAACAGCTAAATGCTGATCTAATAATTAACTGTGCAGGCGGGCATTCACTTGATATTGCAAAAAAGTTTGGTGTTGCAAAAGAGTATTCTGATCTTCATTTTAGAGGAGAATACTGGATAGCACAAAAAGAATACGTTAACCTAGTAAAAACAAACATCTATTCAGTTGCTAGCTTTCCAGACTTTCCATTCCTTGACCCACATTGGATTCTTAGATCAGATGGTAGAAGTGAGGTTGGACCAAACGCAGTTCCAGTTCCAAGTTCAGAAACCTATTCAGGGTATATAGGTGATGTAGGCACCTTGGTCTCAAAACTGTCTGAAATAGTCACTGGTAGTGCAAGAAAACTACTTTTGAACCCTGACTTCATATCATTGATTTCAAAGGAATGGCTTAGCTCAATTTCAAAAACGGCAATGATTGAACGTGTACAACAATTCATACCAAAAATAAAACCAACGTTTTTCTTAGAACGTGGTACTGCCGGAATAAGATCATCTGTCATAACCCCAGAGGGTAAATTTCTACCCGATGTTATGGAGTTAGATGGTCCAAATTCATATCACATACTAAACTATAACTCACCTGGTGCAACAGGCGCGCCAGTCTATTCCGCATATATTGTTAAAAAATTGCAGGAAAAAGGATTCTTAAATTACACACGACATCCAAAAGCATCCATTTGGAACTTTGAGAAAATCACAGCCCAAACTTAATATTTTGTCCGGATAGACAGAGCCTATTGTTACCAGAACACTGTTCTATAAAAGAAAAAGGGAAGGACTGTGCTATGCCTCCAGAATTTATAATATCTATCAAAGTAAAGGATGAAGAATATATGATTGGAATAACATGCACTGGACACAAAAACCCATTTTCTGAAAAATTGCAGAGATTACAGACAGAGGGCAAGATCCCAAAGGGAGTAATACAATTTTCAGGATTAAAGGCAGTTGGCACAGACTGCATACGAATGGATCCAGACGACCTATTTCAACTTTAATTTTACAATTTATTTATATGAAACTCACCTTACTCAAACATGCTAAATGAACTTTTATCTGATATATCAAAAATAAATGATATTTTATTTATTGTGCGAACTGGTGGTACTATAATTGAGATGAGAAGCAATTCACTGAAATTAAGACAAAAGGACAACTGGATTACAATAGGAGATAATGATGGTCCTTGCCATATGCACCTGGATTCCAGTACCGTCTCAAAGGCTCAGTTTGTCAAGGAACAGAAGGAAGACAGAACCAGTTACAGCATAAGGTTCTTTGATAAAGACGGGCAGAAGCTAATGTCTGCCGTTTTCTCAAAGATGTATGATGAGAAGATGAACATAAGACAAGAAAGGAAAAAGCTATACGATGATCTTTTCCAAAAATATGGTTCAAAAGAAACCATCATATTTTAGCATTTGAATTTACCGCATAAACTGGCCTTTTTCCAGAAAGTGAGAGTATAAGATTTTGAACAGTTATTTTCGCCATTTCTCTTCTTGTCTCATTAGTAGAACTGCCTATGTGTGGCGTAACTACTACATTTTCCATCTTTGCAAGTGGATGAGTTTTGTTGATCGGCTCATTTTGATAAACATCAAGTGCAGCTCCTGCAATAATCTTTTTCTTTAGAGCAAATACAAGATCTTTTTCATTTACAATTTTACCACGTGCAGTGTTGATCAAAAATGCTGTTCGCTTCATTTTTTTTAACAATTTTAAATTTACAAGATGATGCGTTTCCTTCGTATATGGCGCATGTATGCTTACAATATCGCTAGTCATGAATAGACAATCTAGACTAACATATTTTACTCCAAGGCTCTTTTCTTTTGCATTTGGCAATTTGTTTCTGTTGTGATACAAGACATTCATCTCAAAACCACTAGCTCTTTTTGCAACCGCTTTTCCTATCCTGCCCATGCCAAAGATTCCAAGGGTCTTACCATAAAGATCAGTTCCAAGAAAATCATAAGCCCCAAAAATTACCTTCCACCTGTTATTGCGAATGGTTCTATCTCCTTCCACCACTCTTCTTAGAAGAGCAAGCATTAGTGCCATGGTAAGATCAGCTGTTGCTCTTGTCAAAATCTCTGGGGTGTAGCTTACAATAATTCCCTTTTTGATAGCATATTTGATGTCTATCTGGTCATATCCTACACTAAAAGTACTAATAGCTGTGAGGTTCGTTGCTGCATCAATTACTTCACGATCTACGGTATCATAAGGAAAGCAGACAAGACCGTCCTTGTCCTTAATTTTTGAAATAAGTTCATTTTTTGGCATGGGAATCTTGCCACGGTTGATCTCTACATAGTATCTTTTTTTGAGCTCTTTAATTGCAAAATCATGTAGTTTTCTTGTGAGTAAAATCTTCAACTTCACATTTCTGTGGAATAAACAAGTTTTAAGTTTGATGCGATAATTTCTTTCTAAAAAGCATTTATAACATTTTGTTCTAATACTGTGCACTTGAAGCACGAAGAAGAGTTTGCTCTGTGTATAAAATGTGGAAATCCGTTAGAGAAGTGTGTCTGCGTTTGCCCATTTTGTGGGGAACGTGATAAGTGTGAATGTGCTCTTTTTGACGCTGCTACTGGCGGTTAATCATATCGCATTGTTAATATTTAATCAAAACTCAAATCGTTTGTGCAGTCAACAGACATAACGTGGGTTATCGGCGGTCCGCAAGGAAGTGGTGTGGAAACTGCAGCCAACATTTTTGCCGGTGCTTGGTCTGGCATTGGCTTGAGAATATTTGGAGCACGAGAATGTGACGCT
>CAYZOW010000073.1:0-3273 GCA_964480245.1 uncultured Nitrosopumilaceae archaeon
ACATTGGGTCTTAAATAAAATTTTACGAGATGAGGCAATATGGTAGAAAAGATTCTTCATAGGATAGCCTCTGCAGGGCCAGACGGAATAAAAAAGGCAGAACTAAAAAGGAAATTTGGAGCCAGATGTGATGCTATTTTACAAAACCTATTAGATAAAGAAGATATTTTTGTTGAGAAAAAGGGTAATGCATATTTTGTGTGGACCAAAGACAACTACGTCTCACATTTGTCTGAAAATGATCCTAAGGTCAAACTGGTCTTAAACATGGTTAAAGGAATAAATCATGTTAACAAAGCAAATGAACATATCAATAATCTAGGCGAGCCAATTACAAATACGTCACTACAAAACTTTACTGCATCAAACCCTACATTTAAGATTGAATTTGACAAATGTCTTAGCGAATCACCTACCTCTATAGGGTGGACACCTTTTTCTCAAATACGAAAAAAGATCTGCGAATCTCAAAAGCTCTCACCAGAAAGATTCTACACGTTAATAGCAGATCTTGTGGAAAGACATAGAGAAAATTATGAGCTATCATCGGGGGGAGACGAGGGAATAGTAATGCGTGGATTGATTCACGGTTTTGTGAGGAATGTATGATGTACGCATATGAATTAGATAACAATCCGTATCCAAGCAGTCCAACACCTACAGAAAAGGATGCTAGAGTACTTGGAGGAAAAAGGCACAAGGAAGCTAAATCTGCCATACTAGAATGCATAAAGGAATTATCGCAAAAAGTTACAGGACGAGACTCTAACGGTGGAGACTTTAGAGTAATTACACTTATACAAGATGTAGGTTCAGGCAAAACTCACTTAGCATTACATGTGCGAAATATGCAAAGCAGACACAACACTGTTTGCACTTTTCTTGATCTTTCCACCATATCGCCAAAAACTATGACAAGCCTCTATAACGCCCTAATCAAAGGATTTGAGAATGATTTTTTTATACATCTTAGAACTAGTCTTATGGAATATATCAGAGATAGAGCAGAGCAAGGAGATAACTCTGCCAAAAAAGCTTTGAATTACACGTTCACAAATAAACTCACTGGAGTCACCATCAAAGAAAAGGCAGATGATATAATTTCAGGTAAAGCGTCTATATATGTAGAAAACTTGAACAAATTTCTTGTGCAGTGGTTTAATCATTACGAATCCACAATAATCAGAAGCATTATAACAAATTCGTTTGACTCTGTAGAAAATTTGGATGAGTTGCTTGGTAGGATAGCAGCAATATCAAAGCTAACCCATAGGTTTCTTGGTAAAATCGTATTCTATGAAATAGATGAGTTTGATGGAAACAATGATTCTATAGAGTTTGTAAAAGCTATAATCAACGCACATCTTCCAGCATCTGTACTTTTACTTATATCAACACCATATGGCTATGCAGAGATTCAAAGAATAAATCCATCAGTTTTTGATAGATTAGAAAAGGCAAACTACAAGATTGATCTTGCAGGTTCAAATTCCGCAGAAGAGCTTACAGAAATCGTTCTGGAATATATCAAATATAACGATAAGAAAGGAAAGTTCAAGCAAAAAGAACAAGAAGAGCTTACTGAAAAGATACGAGTTCTTTATGATGAGTTTCCAGACTTTAGGAGTGTACGCTCAATTATCAATATCTTGTACCACGCCGTGGAAAAATCAGCTGAGCTTGATTTGGAAAAAATTGACGAAACTGCAATCGATGAAACAATAAGACACACATATCCAGGTCTTAAGGTGAGAGGCAGTATAATGGATGTACCAATATCTGACTTTATCAAAATAAGACGAAACTGTAATGCAGAGGATGCTGGTGCCCAACTCAAAAAAGCAGTTACTAACTTGGTTAATTTTGCCCATGAGATGGGAAACATTGGAAAACTCGAAAAGCAAAACCAGCCACTTGACATAATCTATCAAGATCCATACGGCACAAAAGTGGGTATAGCAGTTGTGATAAATCAAAACCACGCAAAGAACTTTGAAGAAATATCAAATATATCCAAATCTTCAGCCCTTGTAGACAAGCTTGTAATTCTCACAAACGCAAATGTGCCAAGCTCTGGCTCTGCCACGGTAGTTAACGTGGACAAATCAAAGATGGTTGATTTAATTTACTTTAACAATAAATACACTGATCACAAAATAGCAAGCTCAGACAACGAAAAGGCTCAAATGCTTGCCAAGACAGTTAGCATTATTTAGATCCTACTCTTAGTGTAGTCTTTACTATTTCTGCAGTAGAAGATGCAGATTACCTAGACCCTTCATGATTCTATATGTTGGATTTACGGTAATTTAATTTTGCAGCACACCATTTTTAAATGAAAAGGTTACTCCGATAATATGGAAGATCTTTTTCTACAAATTGGGCCCTTTAATCTACCTAAAACTGATTTCATAGGTGATCTTGCCATCATCATGATTTTAGCAGCTATAGTTACGTTGGCCTTTTTTAAAATACGACAGCCACTTATAATCGGATATTTGTTTGCAGGAATGCTGATAGGCCCACTTTCTCCACTTTGGGTGCCGTTTTTGACTGAAGAAATTGATCAGTCAACTAGCAGAGGATTTGGCATACTTTCAGATCTGGGTGTTCTAAATGTTTTTGCAGAAATTGGAGTAATTTTACTTCTATTTGTAATTGGAATAGAATTTCCTATCGCTAAAATAAAATCAATAGGAAAAATCGCAGTTGGCATAGCTTCACTTGAACTCTTTCTTGCACTAGGTGTTATATTTTTCATAGCAATCTCAATTGGATTTAGCTTTATGGACTCCCTCTTTTTTGCAGCTGCCCTATCGATTAGCAGTACAGCCATAATAATTAAAATTCTTGAAGACATGGGAAGGATCAAAAAAGAATCAACAGTACTTGTTCTTGGAATATTAATTGTCGAAGATATTATTGCTGTAATTCTTATAGCTTCTCTGCAATCAGTTGCACTTGCGGGCACCGTATCATATGAAAAAGTAGTAACAATAAGTGCAATTGCAGCTGCATTAATAGTTGGAACTCTAACAATTGGTGCTAGAATAATTCCAAGACTGGTAGATCGGGTGGCTAGTACAGAACACAGAGAAATTTTACTGCTTTCGGTATTGGGTCTGTGCTTTGGATATGCACTTCTTTCAAATCTAGTGGGACTGTCTGTAGGAATCGGTGCATTTTTGGCAGGTGTTCTTGTAGCAGAATCAAGATCCTCTGAAGTTTCAAAGATTCTGGCAAGTCCAATAAAAGACATGTTTGTTGCAATCT
>CAYZOW010000074.1:0-78 GCA_964480245.1 uncultured Nitrosopumilaceae archaeon
CAGCACTAGACATTACCAACGGTACAGCACTAGACATTACCAACGGTACAGCACTTGCTCATTCCATCGCACTAGCTG
>CAYZOW010000074.1:178-3220 GCA_964480245.1 uncultured Nitrosopumilaceae archaeon
ACTCCATCGCACTAGCTGACTCCATCACACTAGACATTACCAACGGTACAGCACTTGCTCATTCCATCGCACTAGCTGACTCCATCGCACTAGCTGACTCCATCACACTAGACATTACCAACGGTACAGCACTAGAATTCGATATTAGTCCAGAATTAAAATCAATCAAGGAAAGCTATCTTATTATTGAAAATCCAGAATTTGAATTCCAATATTTTACAGATACTGATATCTTAAAGAAAGCAGAGATTGAGTTAAACCAAGTACAAGAACAACTCACAGATGTACAAGCAAGTCTTAACCAAACAGCTGATCCTACGCTAGAAGCTGCAACTGTTAACACCCAAGAACAAACCCAGCAAGTAGAACAACAAATCCAACAAACTCAAAAACAAATGCAAAAAGCACAAGAACGAATCCAACAGGCACAAGAGAAAATCAGCAAAGTAGGCGAAGATAACAATGAAGCACAAGATCAAACCAATGAAGCACTAGTTCTCTTCAAGGAAACAATGGATCAGGTGGAAGAAACAAAACAGATTGTAGAAGACGCAGGTCTACAGTTAACTGAAGATCCTAACGATGTATCAAATATAGTACCAGAGGTACAAATCGACAAATGGGAAGGAAATAACGAAACCATAACAGTACAAGCTTTTGATCCAGAAGGAAATCCAGTTGATATAGAGACCACATTTGAACAAATTGCAGATGGAAAGTTCAGTATCGAACTTGCTTCAACAAGGGATGCCATACCTGGTGTTTATACTGTAAAGACTACACTGATCAAAGACGGAGAAACCTACATCACTGAAGACGAATTTGCGTGGGGCTTGGTTTCTCTTAATACAAAGAAAAGCATCTACCGACCTGGTGAGACTGCAGACTTTGTCATTGTTGTTTTAAACAGCACTGGAAACCCGGTATGTGATTCAAACATCATAATGACCATTACAGATCCAGACTTGCAAAGTACAGTTCTTTCTTCAGAAAATGGAATCGTTCCTAATGAAGAGTGTGGATTGTATGATGCACAATATTCTACATTGCTTGAAGGAAACCATACTGTTAACATTAGTGCCCAAACTCAGACTGGCATAGCTACTTTCTCAACATCATTTTTGGTGAAGCAGAATTTTGATTATGATATAGTAAGGACGGCACAAAGCAAGATAGACCCCGTTAACAATCCAAATCTATTTGATGTTACAATAGACATTGAATCATTTGTAGGTTCTGACCCAATAATCATTAGAGAATACGTACCTAGGGTTTTCAACTTGACTACCGATGGATTAGTGGAGGAAATAGGTGATACAAAAATCATAACATGGAATAAGGATCTTACAGATAACAAGACCAGTGTTACCTACAGCTACACTATTCCACTTGAGTATCCAAAGCTTTACGCACTTGGAAAGTTAGAGGTTGAACAAAGTGGTCTGCCCACCTTTAAGGAAGCAAGAAATTGGTTTGTTGCAGTAGACCCACAGGTCAAAATCACCGATCCTATATCAAGTGTCCAAGTCACCGAACATCTGAAATCAAGCAAGCAAATTGTTACGGTCAACAGTACTCACGCCTATTCCTTTTTCCTTGATGTTGGTGAGGATATAAATTATACACGCACAACTGATGGCGGTGCAACTTGGACTGCTGGTGTTGATATAGCTACTGCAGGATATCAAGGACTAGCAGTGTGGTATGACAGATGGACACCAAACGATAATGGTCATTTAATCCATATAGCTTATTACGAGACAACTGGAGACAAGATTTTCTACTCATCACTTAATGCCTCAACAAATTCAGTTCTAGCATCAAATGTTGATACTGTATCCAATGAAGATGCGTGTGCAGGCTCATGTCTAGGTGTATTTTCAGGTACAGGTATCAACGATATTGCTGTTACAAAATCAACAAATGGTACTATTTTTGTAGGAACTGTAGATGCCGTTCTACCACTTGGTTCACTTTCTTCTATAAGAAAATGTGGTTCAGGTTGTACTGCTGCGACTGGCTGGGCTAGTGCAGGAATTCCAACAACCCCATGGGTTGATGCGGATAATGGTGACCATTCAATTGTAATGCTACCACTTTCCAACAGCAGCATTGTTCTAATATCAAACGATATTACCAGTGATCTGCTTGAATTCAGTACATTCAGGTACGCGGGCAATAGCAATTGGACTGCATGGACTACCATTCAAGGAAGTATAATAGACAACACAACTGCTCAACACTCCCTGTCTGGTACCGTTAAGCTAAGTAATAATGATCTATACGCATCTGTTGTATTTAATACAAACATGACTAATTCTGGTGAGATTAATGCATTCAAATATAATGCTAGTCGAGGTTGGACGCGACTAACAGATCCGTGGGACAATGGAACAGATACCACATCAAAGATTATTGATTCTTCAATTGGAATTGATGCTAATAGCGGTCATCTGTATGTAACATACATACGTGAAGCTAATGGCGCTGCACCACCAACAGACAGAGATGTATATTATAAAGTATCAACAGATGACGGTAGTACTTGGTCCACTGAAACGCGAGTTAGCGATTCATCAGGATATTACTCAGCGGTATCAATGGACAACATAAACACCGATAGGCTTTATGCAACATGGATTGACCAGACGAATTTTGATATTATAGGCGACACGGTCGTACATCTAGAAGGTTTAACAGAAACAGTTGCCATCAGCGACGGTACAGTAAACGCACGAATTACAACCAAGTCACTTACACCAGAAACAGTTGCCATCAGCGACGGTACAGTAAACGCACGAATTACAACCAAGTCACTTACACCAGAAACTGTTGCCATCAGCGACGGTACAGTAAACGCACGAATCACAGGCACGTCACTTACAGAAACAGTTGCCATCAATGATGTAGTCAACGCACGAACTACAACCAAGTCACTTACAGAAACAGTTGCCATCAACGACGGCACAGTAAACGTACGATTAACAGACAAGTCACTTACAGAAACTGTTGCCATATTAGAAAACACACTCACCTTCTCAG
>CAYZOW010000075.1:0-3130 GCA_964480245.1 uncultured Nitrosopumilaceae archaeon
TGGGGCAAGTCTGATAGAAATTCCGTTGACCACAGGACTGCTCAAAGAAAAACTATCAAACCCATATGGCTGTCTAAATTCCAGATAATAATACTTTAAAACATTGCCAAAAGAATCAAGATCGCGAGGAATCCTAAGGCTCTGAACTCCTGTGGATGATTTCTCAATCTGTGAAATGGTGTACGTCCCAGCTGTTGTAACGGTCTGTGTATTTGATAACTCATACCAGTTCAGCCTGCCTTTTTGGAAGTTATTCATGTGGTTTGTAGAGGCTCCCATGATGTCAAATGGGTCCCCGTACTCTGAACGTGTACAAGTATTGCTTATTGCCACTGGAATTCCATTTTGGGTACACCTGTAGCTACTTGAATGATGGACTCCAAAGTTGTGCCCAAGCTCGTGGCCTACTACTCTTAACTGATAAGAGCCCACAACCCAGGACTCTTTTCCGCTAATGTATGCCCATCCCCAGCCAGGACAACCTGCAGTTGATGGGAATGCATATTGAACATTGTCATAGTTGTTTATGTTAAAGCCGTCACTTGCTGCCAGCTGTCTTGCATAAGAACTAGCAGTACTGTATGGACAGTTTGTACTATCAACTGGAACAGTATACCATCCAAAGACATCACCATCTGCTCTAGAGTAACCAGTCAGACCTAACTTGTTAAAAGAAATTTCTTTGTAAAATGAGTTGGCTGAATTTGAGGCAGTGAAGACAACACTTCTGGCAGTATCAGCAGTGTATGGCTGGACTGGATTATTCTGGAAATTAAATAAAATAACTGCAACTTTTCTTTCTTTTGCTGGAGTTTGAGCAACAGTAATTACGTCGAAGCTACCTTCTTGACTAGAAAGAGCCACCTTGTCTGCTATCATTACTCCGTGAATGGCAACCTTGGAGCCTGAAGGGATAATTGGCCCCTCGCCAATAAAATGAAGAGAGATTGTTTTATCTGGTGTTTTAAGAAAGTGATAAAGTTTTGAGATCTCTTTTTCAAAGTCATCAGAATGGAGCAGTTCTAGCTCTCCTTCAATGGATACTTGCACTTCAACATGTTTTTGAGCTTCTTGAGGCAGTTGTTGTCTGGAATCCTCCGATAATGAGACATCTAGCACAGCAGAGGGGTCTGTCTCCATTAGATCTGAAAGCACTTGTTCTCTCTCCTGAGCCAAGGCAATTAATTTTTGCAAAATATTAGGCCTATCTTCTGTAGAAGCTGCGTTATACTGCTTACCAAGCTCCAACAAGTTTGATGTCATCTCCATAGCTTGGAACCTTTCATTCTTGTTTGGAGCAGATGCAGCATTTGAATCTGCATTAAGTGAATGTGCAAAAGCTATAGGAACAGCATAAGGAAAAATGGATACTATGCCTGTTATCATGGCACCTATGATGACAAGGGTAGTGATTTGTCTCACGAATCATGAATATTTGAGAGCGTTATAGTGTACTGGGACGTTCTATCATAGAACATACGTATTACCAATTTTGGAAATGAGCATCATTTGGCCTATGATCTAGAAGAAATTCAACACAGAAAAAAGTGCTGTCATATGGATCATCTAAAAGGCGCCAGAAGAGAGATCTGTCAATTCAGTTTGAGACCCTCACATCAGACTAACTGAGGTATCTTCGGTATTCCTTGATGTATCTCCTGACTAGCCACTGAACGAATATCTTATCCTCTTTTCTTAGCTGCGACCTCTGCAGTGCATTGTAGTAGCTGTTCCTGTCCTCGTATGGTATGTCAAACATTGGATACTTTTTCTTGTTGAGGATGAAGTTCATTATCAGCCTAGATATCCTCCCATTCCCATCTCCGAATGGGTGTATGGTCACAAACTTTAGATGAGATATGGCAGCCAGCTCTACCGGATGCAGCATGCCTTTACTTTTGTTGTACCATTTGAAAAATTCTGTTAGCATCGGATAAATTTCTACAGGAGACGGGGGCATGAATTTGCTACCCGATATGAGCACCTGGTATTTTCTTATCTTGCCAGCAATGCCTGATTTAGTAACGTGGAAGAGCTTCCAGTGCCAGTCTAGAATTACTTGCAGCGAGATTTCTTTTCCAAGTTTCAGGATTTCGTAAAGCAGGTCTCTGTGTGCTTCAGCTTCTTTTACGTCGCTGAGTGGCTTGCGTTTGGGTGTAATTCCTCTTTCTAGCAGATCCGCCGTCTCTCTGTGTGTGAGTGTAGACCCTTCTATCCTCTGTGTGTCGTAAGTGAATTTGGTTGCAAAGCTCTGTAACTCCTTTTCTCTTACAGACTTTGGCATTGTCTTGTGTTCTTTTAAGTATCTTTCCTTGATCCTGTCTGCGTCGCGGTACCATTTTTCCCTGTAAATCTCATCAAGAAAGTTTTTTTTGATCTCTTGTATGTTACGAGGAATTTTACTTCCTAGGTAGATCTCCTTTTTTTGTACCTGTTTGCCTTTTCTTATGCTGTGCTCTAAGTAGTAGTAGGTCTGCTGCTTCACTACCTTCTTCTTCACGATGACCATGAAATTAGTTACCCCTACATATTTATATAATTATCATTTTTTCTCTAAATGTAGAGGTATAACTCATAACTGATTTCTATCAGAAATCCAGCCTGTAAAGAAACTGAGAAATCAAAAAAGGAAGTCATAGCATGATCTGGTAGATGGTAACGTGAGATTGGAATGTGATAAATTCCCCTATAATTTAGATGTGTTTATGGAATGTTTAGTGGATGATAATTAAAAATTTCAATGAGCTTGCAACCAATCAAAAGAAAAAAACTGCCTTGGCTATAATGGAAGCAGGACTTTTGGCAGCAATGCCAGATGTTGCACTGGAAAAAACTGTACGAAAAAACAGGCTTGTCATAGGTAAAAATACCATACATCTAGCAAAATATGAACGAATTTTTGTAATTGGCATTGGAAAGGCAGCTGATCTGATGGCAAATGCGGTTAACTCACTGGCAAACGTGGATGGTGGCATCATAGTTATACAGCACGGTATGCGTTCTGTATTAAAAAATAAAAAATATAAAATTCTTCATGCCAGTCATCCTGTTCCAAACAAGCAAAGTATTCAAGCCGCAAAAAAGATTATAAATTTTTTAAAAAAAAGAAAGCAAACTGATCTTATAATTT
>CAYZOW010000076.1:0-3114 GCA_964480245.1 uncultured Nitrosopumilaceae archaeon
TGTCTACGGTATAAGCGCATTACTTTGTTCCATAGATAAAAGAATCATCGTTACCTCTCAAACAACTGACGAGAAGATGATCAAGATAGAATCTGATATATGTCACATAGAAATGAGTAATAATTCATTATCAATTATGAATGAATCTACACCTAAAACAATGAAACCATTTTTGTATATTATAAAAAAAACTCTTGAGAGATTCAAAAAAGATGTTGGAATTGAAGTTAAAATAGAATCTGAAATTCCGCCTGGCATAGGTCTTGGGTCATCGTCTGCTTGTTGTGTAGCAGCCGCTGCATCAATTACTGCACTATTTGAAAAGATTTCAAGAGAAGAGATACTAAAACTTGCAATAGAAGCAGAGCGAACCATATTTGAAAACACTTCTGGAGCAGATTGCTCTGTTTGTACTTTTGGAGGCCTTATGGAGTATGACATAAAAAACGGTTTTAAAAAAATAAATTCAAAAGCTGACTTTGCACTTGTCATTGCGAATTCAAAACAAACTCACCAAACAAGCGAGCTTGTTGAAAAGGTAAGAAAGTTCAGAGAAAATAATGAGGATCTCTTTGCGTCCCTATGTGAACAAGAGTCAGCCCTTGTTCAAAACGCTCTTTTAGCACTAGAAAAAAATGACTTGTCTAGATTAGGCTTGTTAATGTCTGAAAACCAAGCCTATCTAGAACGAATAGGTGTTTCTACTGGAACGCTGGATGTTTTCATAAAAGAGGCTAAAAAGACAGCCTACGGGGCAAAGATAACGGGTGCAGGCGGAGGCGGTTGCATAATTGCACTTACAGACAAATCAAACTTGAATCAAACTCTTGCTAATTTAAAGAACTGTGGTGAGTGTTTTACTGCTAAAATAGATTATAGGGGTCTTTTAGATACTTTTTAAACCGACTGACTTACTGTAAAAAATCATGATTTTGATAAAGCTTGGCGGTTCTATAGTGACGAATAAGCAAAAGCCACTCACACCAAACCGTTCTGCCATAAATAAGATTGCTTCCCAATTAAAGACCGTAAAAGAACCATTGGTTGTAGTACATGGTGGAGGTTCCTTTGGTCATTACTGGTCAGTCAAATACGATATGCATACCAAACCAGCAAAATATGACCTAAGGGGGGTTTCTGTTGTAAAAAATTCCATGGTAGAGCTAAACAAGATAATTCTTGATTCTTTTCTAAAATATAAGTTCAATCCTTATTGTATACCACCCACAGACTTTATGCAGGGTAGTAAATCAGATCCTAAAAAAGTAAAAGAGATTTCAAAAATAGCTCGTGCAGGTCTTGTACCGGTATCATATGGCGATGTGTTATGGTATGGTAAAAATAAATTCTACATTTTATCTGGTGATAGAATTATGAGTATATTAGCTAAAATTCTACGGCCCAGACTTGTAATTTTTGTTTTGAATGTAGATGGAGTGTATTCCAATATGAAAACAAAAAAGCTTTTGCGTGAAATAAAGGGTCAAGAGCTATCAGTATCAGAGGGAAAAATGGATGTAACAGGTGGCATGCATCGCAAAATATCCGAAGCTACAGCAATTTCAAAGATGGGGATTAAAGTATTTTTTGTAAATGGGAATGTGCCAAAAAGAATTGTTGATGCTATAAAAGAAAAGAAATGGTCAAATGCCACCTTCCAAATGGCAAACTCCATAGAGCATTTACTGTGCTTCTGTTTAACAAGGATCATAATCTTCTTCTAACAAGACGCAGTTCAAACAAGATGTTATGGCCAGGTGACTGGGATGGAACAGTTGCAAGCCATCCTAGACAATCAGAAACTTATGTATCATCAGCAGAAAGAAGATTACCAGAAGAATTAGGTATATCCTGTAAGCTTGATTATTTATTCAAATTTGAGTACCATGTACCATACAAGAATATTGGATCTGAAAATGAGATCTGCGGAACTTTAATTGGCATAGTAGATGATCCATCTAAAATAAAACTAGTCAAAGAAGAGATTAGTGATATAAAATGGGTAACACTTGATGATCTTTTAGAAGATGTTAAAAAGTCACCGCATCTTTACTGCCCATGGATGATAGTTGCATTGTATTTTTTATCTGAATCAGAAACAGATGTCTTGTCAGAACACAGGTCGATTTTGAGTGTGTGGGTTAGATCAGATGTAAAACACATTCTTGAAGAACCATTAAGATATCATTTTCCTGATAAGAAATGGGGGCTAAAAAAATAATGTCACTTGATTCTATATCAAAGACTGCAAAAATTGTAAACTCATTTTTGCTTCCAAAACTTACTGGCGATCCCAAGGAGCTGTACAAGGCGGCCTCACATTTGATAGAACATGGTGGAAAAAGGCTCCGACCATACATGGTGATAAAAAGCTGCCAACTTTTGGGCGGCACAACAAAGCAAGCACTACCAGCTGCTGCCGCAGTTGAAATGATACACAACTTCACACTAGTTCACGACGACATAATGGATAATGATGAGATGAGGCATGGAGTTCCAACAGTACATACCAAATATGGCATTCCTGTTGGCATTTTGGCAGGGGATGTATTATTTTCAAAGGCATTCGAGACGATTTCAGCAAGTCTTCCCAATACACCAAAGGAGGTCAATCTATCACTTGTTTCATATCTTGCAAAGGCCTGTGTTGATGTCTGTGAAGGCCAGATACTCGATATTAGGATGGCTGAGTCTCAGAAAATATCATCTGAAAGTCAATACATCAAGATGGTAGAAAAGAAGACTGCGGCACTTTTTCAAGTGTCTTGTGCAATGGGAGCAATCTGTGCCGACACAAAGAAAAAAGATGTGGCAAATCTCTCTTCATTTGGAAAAAACCTTGGAATCGCATTTCAAATAGTTGATGATCTTATTGGTATTATAGGAGATTCAAAAATAACAAAAAAACCTGTGGGAAATGATATACGTGAAGGTAAGAAATCGCTTCCAATACTTCTTGCAATCAATAGGGCAAAAACAAAAGACAAAGAAACTATCTTGAATGCATTTGGTAATTCCTCAGTTTCCAAAGAAGAGCTTGAGCTTGCAGTAAAGACAATTCGCTCTATGGGAATAGAAACTATTGTTAGGAAAAAGGCAATGCAATACTCTAAT
>CAYZOW010000077.1:0-3070 GCA_964480245.1 uncultured Nitrosopumilaceae archaeon
ACCTGAAAGTATGGCAATAGCGCCAATTGCTGAAGCAGGAAAGGTTGTTCAGCTTGCCTCAATAACAACAAGCCCTAAGTTCAGCAACAAAGGCACATACATATTCAGAACAAGCCCAGTCAGCATTATCCAATCAAAGCTTATTGCTGATTATTTAAACAAAAACAACAAGCTGGCGATAATTTACGAGCAGACTGATTACGCAACTCCAATCGCTGAGAGCTTAAAGAATGAATTCACTGCTAAAGGCGGGGAAGTCACAAATTTTGAAGGATACGCGCCAGGCACAGAGGACTTCAAAACTCTTTTGCTGAAAATAAAGAATCAGCAACCAGACGCGATTTTCCTTTCTCCTCAAAGTCCTGATGCTGCGTACTTGCTTATGAAGCAGATTGCAGAGCTTGGAATAAAGGCCCAGCTTCTTGGCAATGATGTCGCGAGTAATCAGGCGATTGTTGACAAAATTCCCAATTTATACGAAGACTTTGTTGTAGCATTGCCTGACTTCAATCTTGAAAATGATCGCACTTCTGCGTTCATTAATGTTTACAAAGCCAAATATAATGTTCAGAATCTGCCATATGGGATATGGACAGCGGAATCATACGATGCAGTCCACATCATTGCAGACGGGCTCATAAAACACGGCGAAGATGTTGAGAAAATAAGAGAATATCTCGCCAACCTAAAAGACTACCAAGGCGCATCAGGCACAATAAGCATTGATGAAAACCACGACGGAGTCCGAACTTACAAACTGAAAGTCATGAAGAACGGACGCTTTGAAACTCTAAATTTTTAATTTTTTTGTTAGGACTGCAAAAACCAGAATACTTCAAAGTTCACTCTGCTTCTTTCTCAACAGCTAGTAAATCTTAGAAGCTTTGAACAATAAAATTGAACTTGCGACCAACTGCACAAGCGACAAAAGCCAAGAAACCATCAAAAGAGCAGAGATAAGAGCAGAGATATTGGTCAAATAAGGAATGCCAAAGATAATTCCAGGAATAATATAACAAAGCGAGATAACCCAGACTAGTTTGCCAAACTTCTTGCGCAAGGAAAGAACAGCAATACCAAACACAAGCCCAAGCAACGATACAACAAGCGGGATAGCTCCCAGCACTCCAAAACTGGATACTAATTTATCAGGAGAAATGAACTTCAAAAGCAAAGCCATCAAAACACTGCTCAAAATAACTGCTGAAATGAGAGTTATGCTGATAATCTTGAGAAAAACAAGCTTCTGCTTCTTCGCAATACGATAAAACCCATACAAGACAACCAAGCCGGCAAGATACTCAATCATCAGCAATCCGCCATTAAGCGCATCAACTGCGGCGATAAAACGTAAAAATACATCAATAAGAACGGCCGCAATTCCTGCCCACGCTGCAAACTTAAGCTGTTTGTCCATAATCACTCTTCTTCCTTTAGAACTTCTTCCTCGTAATCGTGATGCTCCTGGTCGTGCTCTTCCTTGCCGGCATCCTTATCGCGCTTCTCTATCTCTTCCCACATTTCCTGTATATCCTTGCCATGCTTGCGCTTATGCTCTTCAGGAGTTTCACTCATGACGGCTCCTATCCTCGACAGATTTATAAACATTTGCAATACTGCCCGTACTGGGGAAACTATGGCAGAACTGGTAAAACAGTCGAAAGCGATCGCTGATGGAAGAAGCACTATCGGCAGGAACTGGCAGAAAGTAGCAGAATTTGCAGAAGAAAACCCAGAGCCGGCATTCGGCAAACTAGTCACATTCTACAACGCACACGCACTCGCAGCAAAAGTCAAAAAAATAAAAAAAGCAGGATTCAGATACGTCAAAGGCACAGAAAACGGAAATGGAAACGGAGAGCTTGGAAGCTGCATCATATGCGGGCATCAGCACTTAGAGCACGGCTCACACGTCCAATTTCTATGCAATGGAAGGACAATAAACCCTCCCGGCCTGATAGGCGGAGACTGCGAAGAAAAAACCGTCAGCGTATTCAGCGGTCTGGAAAACAAAAACTTCCGAGTGGAATACACGCCAACAGAAAAAAAGGCAAACGAAAGCCTTGAACAGCTCACAATCCAGCTTGCGCAAATGCCCAGAAAATACACTTCAGCGCTTAAAGAACAAGGCTACCAGCTTGACGCAAGAATAGCAGTACAGTCAGTAAAAGACCTGCAAAAAGCGATAATGAAAGAAGATTTAGACGGAATACGCCTCATTCTCGACCCAGGAAAAGCAAAAGAAATGATAAAATGGGCAATCGAAGACCAAAAAGCCCTTGAAGACATAACAGACCTTGTTCTATACGACATAGTCAAAAGGCTTGAGCACCCTAAAGCAATCGCGCACATCAAGCCTTCAGAATGGATGATTCTTACATCATACGTCTGGCAGAACAGAGAACTCAACGCGGAGGGAGAAATAGGAGACTTAAGAAAAGAAGTCAAATATTTGCTGGAACAGGGCGCCAAAATCAATTTGAATGCGAAAACAAAACCGGTCAAGCTATACAAAAAAGCAGAATGGACGCCTGCCACAATAGGAGACCTTCTCAGCGAAGAAAGAACAGCCGTAACAAAAGCGCAGAGGCTGGCGCTTGAAATGACGACAAAAATAGGCGAAAGAAGAAGAAAATACAACCAGTCAGCGCTTGACAGATACTTCAAAGATGAAAACTTAAAACCGCTGATAAGAGCATACGCAAGATTCACAAGAGAACGCCAGAAATCTCACGCCAAAGGAATACAAGAGCCAAGCGCAGGATGGAATGACAACACCGCCAAAAAACTAAGAAAAGTATTCAAAGACGCCTCCAAGAAAATAAAACAAAACAAGATTTCGGCAAAAGAATACTTCCTGTCGTTCGTAAACGCGCATGAAGCGCAGGAAGTCGCAAGAACAATCTACGTTGAAAACAAAAAAATAGAGCTAAGCAAAACAAGGGGACCGCAAACGCTCAGAGAATCGTACACGGCAATTATCGATGCGCAGGAAATGCTGCGCACTGATAACCTGGTCTCGAAGCTTGAAAAAATCGCATACGGCGCATTTGAATTTGACAATACAAAA
>CAYZOW010000078.1:0-3008 GCA_964480245.1 uncultured Nitrosopumilaceae archaeon
CAGCGGAAGTAATCCAGATTGTTGGTAGAACTGGCATTGCAGGCGAAGTTATACAAGTTAGAGTAAAAATAATGGAAGGAAAAGATAAGGGAAGAATCTTAACAAGAAATGTCAAAGGTTCTGTGAGGATGTCTGACATTTTGATGCTACGTGAAACAGAACGTGAAGCAAGAAAGATAAAGTGAGCATGCTGTGAGTGTACTAGTAAAGCCATGTAGTTTTTGTAACCGCCCAGTAGCCAAAGGTTCTGGAACCATGCTTGTCAAAAATGATGGGACTGTTTTCTGGTTTTGTTCGTCAAAGTGCAAAAAAAATATGCTTGTCTTAAAACGCGACCCAAGAAGGCTCAAGTGGACGAATAAATACGTAAAGGGCGGAATAAAGGTCAAAAAGTAAATGACAGAGCAGTCACTTTTTATAGTAAAACCGGATGGTGTAGAGAGAAAAATAGTCGGTCAGATTCTTACACGATTTGAAAACAAGGGTTTCAAGATAATAAAGATGAAGATGTTTACATTCACAAGAGAAATGGCAGAAGAATTTTACTCCGCACATAAATCCAAGCCATTTTTTGGTGAGCTTGTGTCTTTTATCACCTCAGGTAGAGTGGTGGCTGCTGTAATTGAAGGTAATAATGCTATAGCTACAACAAGACTTATGGTTGGTTCTACAAAATCCATTGAGGCATCTCCAGGCTCAATACGAGGCGACTTTGGTCTTGGTATAACAGATAACATAATTCATGCCTCAGACTCCAATGAAAGTTTTGAAAAGGAAGTAGCAGTAGTATTCAAGTGAAGAGGGTTGCAAATACGACAACCAATTGTAGTAGTTCTAGGTCATGTAGATTCTGGAAAGACCTCACTACTTGACAAAATTCGTGGAACTGGCGTTCAAGCTAGAGAAGCTGGCGGAATTACACAACATATAGGAGCAAGTTTTCTTCCATCTGATACAATCAAAAGTGTTTGCGGTTCACTTTTTACAAAATTAAGCGGTGGAAAAGATGAGATCCCGGGGCTTTTGGTAATTGATACCCCAGGCCATGAGGTATTTACAAACCTGAGGGCGCGTGGTGGTTCTGCTGCAGATATTGCAATTTTGGTTGTTGATGTAAACAGAGGATTTCAACCGCAAACAAATGAAAGCCTCAAAATATTACAAAGCAGAAAAGTCCCCTTTGTCATAGCACTAAACAAAATAGACATGATCTCTGGATGGAAAAAACCCAGCACTACATTTATCTCTACATCAATAAAAGAACAGGATCCATTTGTCCAAACCACACTTGATGAATTACTTTACAATGTGGTTGGAACACTTTCTATTCTTGGTTACAACTCAGAAGCATTTTACAGGATAAAGGACTTTGCAAAAGAAGTATCGATAGTGCCAGTAAGTGCCCGAACAGGAGAGGGAATACCAGAACTACTTGCAGTACTAGTGGGTCTTACTCAGCAATATATGCAAAAAAAACTAGAACAGCAGGAAAAAACCACAAGAGGAATAGTGCTTGAGGTAAAAGACGAAATTGGGTTAGGAGTAACTGCAAACATTATTCTGATTGATGGTTCACTAAAAAAAGGAGATACAATAGTTGTAGCAAAACGAGATTCAGTGATTACAACCAAGGCAAAAGCAATTCTTTTACCAAAACCGCTTGATGAGATGCGAGATCCACGAGACAAGTTCAAGCCTGTCAAGGAGGTAAGAGCTGCGGCAGGCATAAAGATTGCATCTCCTGACCTTGAAGGAGTTCTGCCAGGCAGCCCGGTATATGCTACTGCTAATGACTCTCAGATTGAAGAGTTCAAAAAGTTAATCGAATCTGAGATGAAGTCAGTATTTGTAAAGACGGACACAAAGGGAGTTATTCTAAAATGTGATACAATAGGTTCTCTTGAAGCACTAATTGACATGCTAAAACGCCAAAATGTGCCTATAACCATGGCTGATATTGGATCTGTTACACATCATGATGTAGTAGAAGCAATTGCAATAAAAGAAAAGGATAGGCATCTTGGTGTTGTACTCGCATTTAACGTCAAAGTACTTCAGGATGCTCAGGAAGAAGCTGATACAAATCATATCAGAATCTTCCAAGATCAAGTAATCTATAGCTTAATTGATAATTATACACAATGGGTTGAAGAAGATACCGCAAACGAAGAAAACGCAATTTTTGAAGAGCTCACACCCATATGTAAATTTACTTTCCTAAAGGGATATGTGTTTAGAAAGAGTAACCCTGCCGTTTTTGGTGTTCACATTAATGTTGGCAGACTCAGACAAAAAGTTTCAATAATGAACACATCTGCCAAAAAAATTGGAATAATACATCAACTTCAGGACAGTGGAAAGAATATTGATATTGCAAAAAAAGATCAAGAGATTGCAGTTTCAATTCAAAACATAACTATAGGCAGACAAATATCTGAAGAAGAAGTATTGTATTCTTTTCCGCCTGCGCCAGAAGCAAAGCTGTTGCTTAAAAGTTTCTCACATAAGCTAAATCCAGAGGAATTTCAGGTATTACAGGAAATTGTAGAAATACAACGAAAACAAAACCCAATGTATGGCCATTAGGAATATTTCTGTGCAAGCATATGAAGACCAGGTTCTCCAACCGCACCAATAGCCTTGTCAACAGCTTGACCATTTTTGAAAACGATAAAGGTTGGAATTGCATACACTCCACATCGTACTGCAACACTTTGTGCATCATCAACATTTACACGAGCAAACTTAATTGTCTTGTATTTCTTTGACATCCTAGTAAATATTGGAAGCATGAATTGACATGGACCACACCATGTTGCCCAAAAATCTACCAAAACTGGTGTGTTACTGGTAATTACGTCATCAAAATTCGCATCTGTTAACTCAAGTATTTCTTGTTCTTTCTGACTTGTTATCTCAGCTAATTTCTTTTTCATTATTTCATCAATCTCCCTATCTACCATTTAGAAATAAAAATAGAAATAATAACTATTTAATAATTTAGTTTA
>CAYZOW010000079.1:0-2975 GCA_964480245.1 uncultured Nitrosopumilaceae archaeon
GATGCCCTCCGTGGGCAGCCTCCATCACCCCGGACTCGGATCCGTCAATCTCCAAGGTGCGCCCCCTTCCCCGGCCCCCCCCGCGTGGGATAGGATCCCGGCCGGGGTGCCTGACCCCGGGAGGACTCCATGATCTGCATCGTCTGCAAGAAGCACGCCTCGTTCGCGCACACGATCTTCAAGGGCACCATCCCCGTCAAGGTGACGCTCTGCCCGGACTGCGTCCAGAAGACCGGCGCCGAGGAGCACCTCGTCTCCATCAAGAACGCCGCCCACGGGGACGCCAAGCACGTCGCCATCGACGCGTTCCTGAAGGCGGTCGGGAAGAACTGACGCCGACCCCCTGCCGCGGAGCCGTTCAGCGCCCCGCGGGCGGGAGGAACGCCAGGATGCGGGCCTGGGCCCCGCTGGCGCCCCGGATCGGAATCGGGGCGACGATCACCACCGCCCCCGAGGGCGGGAGGCGATCCAGGTTCGCGAGGTTCTCGGCGAACCAGCGCCCCATCCCGCAACCGAGCCGGTGGACGGGGAACTCCCCGTCCACCCCGCGGTCCACGCTGAGGGCGTCCACGCAGAGCCCGGCGCAGCCGCGATCCACGAGCAGCCTCCGCGCGGCGGCCAGGCCGTAGGAGGGGAACCGCAGCCTGCCGTCCCCGTCGAAGTTGCGGTAGGCCTCCGGGCTGTCCCAGCGCCGCTCCCAGCCGGTGCGAAGGATCGCGACCGCGCCCTCGGGGACCCTCCCGTGGATCGCCTCCCAGGCCTCCACGTCCTCCACGGTGAGCATCGCGTCGGGGTCCCGCGAGGCCCGGTCCGCGATGTCGAACAGGACCGCGGGCCCCAGGAGCCTCCCGGCCGGGATCCCCTCCATGGTCGGCTGCCCCTCGGCGAAGTGGGCGGGCGCATCCACGTGGGTCCCGTAGTGCTCCGGCATGCGGTAGGCCCGGCTGAAGGCCCTCACCTCCTCGAAGCGGGCCAGGTCCCAGGCCTCGAAGGGGAAGTACCTCGCACCGGGCCAGTAGGGGACCCGCTCGTCGAGGACGTGGGTGAGGTCCACGAGCGTGCAGGAGCGGATCGCGGCGAGCAGATCGGGGGGGCCGGGATCCGGAATCCCCACGTGCGCGTCGTCGTGCAGGCCCGTCGCGCAGCCGGCGAGGACCGAGAGCCCCAGCGCGAGGACAGGACGCCTCACCTCGCCGCCCCCGCCACCAGCCGCCCCAGGGGCTCCCGCAGCGCCTCCGGGCAGAACCAGCGCACGAGGTAGACGCGCCGCTCCGAGAGCCTCCGGACGAGGTCGCTCACGTCCTCGAGCGGCCGGGGCGCCGAGCGCCCCCTCTCGTGGACGAGGATGGCCTGGCCGCGGCCGGACCCGGCGACGTAGGGGAGGTAGCGCTCCTCGGCCGACTCGTCCAGCACGAGGTCCGCGACCGGGTCGAGGCCGCGCCGGAGGAGGAGAGCGCGGGCCCGCTCCTTCACGGCGGCGTACCTCCGCTTCCGGAAGACGAGGGAGTCCGGGACCTCCACGCACTTGAGGAGGCGGCGGCGGAGGAGCCCCCCGGCGAGGGCGGCGAGCCCGCGGTCGCGGCTCCCGGACCAGGCCCGCAGGGCCAGGAGGAAGTCCCCGTCGTCGATGGAGAGGTAGTCCCCGAGGGAGGGGCGCCGCCCCTCCAGGGTCGCGCGGAGCCCGGGCGGGAGCCCCTCCGCCGCGCCGAGCTCCCGGGCCCTCAGGACCGCCGCGCCGAGCATCGACTCCGCGGCCCGCACGGTCTTGTGGTAGTAGACGTGCTCGTACATGTGGGCCCGGGCGATGACGTAGCCCTCGACGGACGCGACCGCGCGCCGGTCCACGAGGACTCGCCGCTCCCCCGGGGTGAGGAAGAGCAGGATACGGCGAAGGTCGAACCGCCCGTGGCGCACGCCCGTGGCCAGCACGTCGCGCTGGAGGTAGTCCAGGCGGTCGGCGTCCATCTGGCTGGAGACGAGGTCCCCGAGCACCGGGGAGGCGCGGGAGCGGCCGAGGAGGATCCCGTTCACGTCGCCGGGGAGGGAGCGGGAGAACCGGCGGAGGACGCGGTTCACCTCCGTCCCCCGGTCGAGGACGATGGCCGAGGACCAGCGCTCGTGGCGGCGGCCCGCGATGGGTTCGCGCGTGCGCACCCGGACTTGCTGCCCGAGGGCGCGACGGAAGTGGGCTTCTCGGATGAGCGGGCGGTTGAGCCCGGGCGACGAGCACTCGAGGTGGTAGCGTCCCGGGACGGAGTCGTGTCCATCGAGCACGTCGCCCAACTCACGCGAGACGCGGGTCAGCTGGTCGAGCGTGACGCCGCCCTCGGGCCGGTCGATGAGGAGGCGGAGCACCGTCCGCCCCGCTTCGGGGCGGTACTGCACGTCCACCAGCTCGAGCCCCGAAGCGATCACGAGGGGCTCCGCCAGCTCCCAGACACGCTGGGTCACCGCCGACCGGTCCATGCAACCGTTCCCTCCGAAAAATAAAAAAGTGGGCGGGGCCCACTTGGCTTGACGAGTGAAGGCCGGAAGACGATTTGTATAACACGGGGTCTCTGTCCCCGCAACGCCCGACCCGGCCGCTTGTGACTTGCCGTCAGGCGTACATCTCTTTGATTTCCCGACGGTAATGCTCCGCCACCACCTTGCGCTTCACCTTCAGGCTCGGGGTCAGCTCCCCCGTCTCGGTGGTCAGGTCGCGGGGCAGTATCCGGAAGTACTTGACGGACTCGTACGAGGCCAGCTCGTGGTTCACCCGCGCCACTTCGCTCTCCAGCAGCTCACGGACCGCAGAGTCGGTCGCCATCTCCTCTGGCGCCAGTGTACGGCCCTGAGCCGCGGCCCAGCCGGAGAGCGCCTCGGTGTCGAGGGTCAGCAGCGCACGATCTCCATCCACTCGGCACGGTGCCGGCCAGAGTGCCACACGGTGGCCCGGCTCCACGCCGGCGTCCCTCGATCAGCGCGGCTGCAAT
>CAYZOW010000080.1:0-2965 GCA_964480245.1 uncultured Nitrosopumilaceae archaeon
CTATCAATGCTGGTGATAGAACCGATACAAGAATGAAAATCTGAAAAGCGTAATCAACTACATCTAAATTAATTGAAAAAAATGTTAAACCAGATACAAATAAAGAAAATCCACCCAACCCAATACCAAATATTGCAAAAAAAGATATATCTAGATTAGAATTAGTGGAAATCTTCATAGCTGCGAATCTATTGTAAATCAAGATTGATACAATCACAGGAAGAGATGCAAACGTAACTGCATTCAATAATAATGATACGTTTGTTCCAAATACAGCTAAATCTACTCCACCATAGATTAGTAATGATATAGTTCTGGCTTTTCCAAAAATCGATATTGCAATCCAAGATAAAGTTGATATTGTTATTATCAGACTGTCAACATACTTATCAAAAACAAAGGTATGAAACGATTTATGGAGTGTTGCACGCTCCTCAAAAGGAAAAATCCCAACTTCAAAAAAAGTTCCTATTGAAAATATATAGAAAAAAGAGATCAGAACAATTAGTGCCGAAGAAATTATTGTTTGGGCTGAATAATTTCTCTCAGTTCTTTGCATGTTGCCATCCAAATTTTACTCTTCATTTATACGCCTAATCCCTGCTTTAAAGTGCCTATATCTCAAAAATTAATTTTGAGCTAAAGAAAACTATGAATTTAATTTAAGGGAGATGAATTATACAGATACTCCATACCTGATAGAAACTCTGTATCGCTAACCTTGTCAGTTACCCACCAAAGAGCGCGTGTCTTAAACCACTCTGGAATCTTTTGAGAATCTTTTTCAGTTATGCTCTTAACATATTCCTCACCAAAGGGGTTCATGGCAAGAATCTCCCTTGATTTTACTGATGCTAACTCTAAGGTTTCTGAATGCTCTTCAATGTCTTGTTTGTCAGTTAGTGGAGGATCAGTAAAAACTACATTTGGAGACTCGGCTGAAAACATATTTTTTGATTCTAGAGTCGTTATCCCCATCTTTTCTAATAATATGTCTAAACTTTTTTCGTAATTCGCATCAGTAATCTTTCCTTCTAGCCACCATTTAGTTATCTCCATTTGCATTTCTTTGCGATATGGACTATCTGAAATTTTTTCTTGTTGCAAGTCAACTGGAATTATTTTTTTTCCTATCGCTGGTTGATATGGAGGAACCACTGTTGCATAGTAGTTAGAAGTCTCTAGTCTCATTCTCAATGCCTTACATGAATCATCATATGCTACTTCCACACAATAGTCCGACTTGGCATCGATGCTGTGTACAAGATCTTCTACGATAGAACGATCATATCCTAGATAATACAAAATAAAGTGTGATAACTCATGGGTCAATATCCAGGTAGGATCTGAATAATAAAAGTTGGGACAATCACAAAACACTATAGAATGGTGATGCGTCCACTCATTTCCGAGATGGCTGTAAAAGCCTCCCATGCTATTAGAATGAAGTTCTGCCTGACCCTTGTTTTTGTCATAAACCAGAATTGCCAGGTCAACATTTTCTTGGAGATGATATTCTGTATTGTACTTGAGCTCAGTCATACAGATTGGTTTGTTGCTTGTGTTTTCAAACTGGTATGCCTTAAAATACTCTTGCGCAAGTTCATAATATTTTTGTGTCATTTGGTAATGATAATTGCTACAAGCAGGATCACTTGAAATCATGATTAGCTGCCAGGTCATATTCTCTGATTGATGAAGTGCAAATGCTGGTTGTGATGGAACAAACACTGCAAGCACTACAATTATTGATGCAAGTACCAGTATCCCTGCCCCCAATCCCATTCCTATATTACGACATCGTAAGATATAAGATTGATTCATATCTTCATCACTCCGTTTGTGATAAGCCACTGTAATCCTTGAGTAAACTCGGAATCTGAGAGATCTCCTTCCTGCCACCATTCTGCGTTATTTTTAAACCAGTCAGGGACATATTGAGAGCTAGCTGTTTGTGTTACAACAGTATCTGGGACTTGAATTATTTTTTCTTCAATCAAGTATTCTACTCCTAAAAGAAAATCAGAGTCACTTACCTGGTCTTGCGTCCACCACTTTGCACTAGTTTTTATCCATGCTGGGATGGCCTTTTGTTCTACTGTCTCTATGTTGGATGGCTCTGGTTTTTCTTGCTGCAACAATGATTCAACACCCTGAGTCTCTTTTTCGTTTACAACTTCACTGCTTAGTATATTGGTTTTTTCTGAAGACTCTACAACTGTAATTGCGTCATCAAATGTCCATTCGTTTGCATGTCTTTCCTGATCCCATGCCTTTATGACAAAATCTCTCGTACCAACTGGTTTATCAAATGCAAAGGAAAATTTTACAAAACCCGTAGTTGCGTCCTTTTTAAAAAGTTCCAGAGATGCCTTGTCTAAAACCTCATTTGGATCATTAATTGTTATGCCGTTAAATTTGTCATATAATATGTAGGTACTACTCTTTAGATCTGGTTTCTCGCCATCGCTAAGAAAATACAGTGAAACATGTAAAATATTTTCAAACCCTTTATTTTCCTTCATATCCAACTTTAACTCCATCTTTTTTCCTGTAGTCACAACTTGAGTTTCAGACGAGTCATCCAAAATCTTTTCATTGATTTTTTCATTAGGCTCTAACATTGTTCCTAGCTGTGAAAATGATGGTTCTGCATCAAATGTTAACGATGTACTGCTAACGGTTGGTTTTGCAGAGCTGCCACTCCCACCTGTAAAAAACCCAATTCCTGCCACAATGTCTAGAACCAAACTTGGACGAACAATGCCTCCTCCCCCTCCTCCAGGCTCTCCTGCTGTAAAGTCAACAGATGAAATAGCCGAGACTCCTCCAAAAGTTGCGGTAATAGTTTCTGGAGTCAAACCAGTAATTGTCACTTGAAGTAAACCCTTTGCAGGATCAGAATTTGGTACAACTATTGCATTTGATGTAAATGCACCTTTTGTTACATGGACAAAGTCTCCTC
>CAYZOW010000081.1:0-2831 GCA_964480245.1 uncultured Nitrosopumilaceae archaeon
TTTTACAGTAGTTGATGATTCTCTGGTTGATAAGGTAATATCTGCAATAATTGATGCTGCAGGAACAGGCTCTGCAGGAGATGGAAAGATCTTTGTTACTACGATAGACGATGCAATAGACATAGGAAGTAAACAAAAGGGCGTACACGCAATTTAGTGTAAAAGAAGAACTAAACTACGGTTGTTTATCACTGCTTTAACTTGAGGGCCTTTTCAATTATAGCCCCATGGTCAGCATCAGCGTCTGTGGTTAAGTAAAGCAAAAGTTCATTATTTAGTGGCATAGTTATTCGTTTAATCTTTTCATAAACTGCCAGAACATACTTTCCATCTCCAATCTTACTGGCAAATTCATTACGGCTTTTCCAAGCGTTCACAGCTTGTTGAAGTGATTTTTTGCTTTCGTCTGGGCTCAAAAGATTGCTTATGTTTGCACGGTGTTCAGTGTGAGCAACCCTTCCATTCATATCGCATATGGTAGCAAAACGAATCTTTGGATCTATTGCCATAGCTTTTTCACACGTAGCTCTGTATTCCATAACTACCAAATTGGTTTATGAATGATAAAGTTTTTGGTTGTAACTTTAACCTTTAGATAAAAGTACTCAGAGAATGGCAAGAATTACTATTTTTTTGAATCTATCTTTTCCTTAATTTTCCTTTCTAGTAACTGATTTATCCTCTGACCATCTACCTTTCCACGCATAGTTTGCATTGCGATACCCATTAATGGACCAATCGATCTTGTGCCCTGTTCTTGAATAATTTTCAAATTTGTTGCTATGAGGTCATCCAACATCTTATCTAGTTCCATAACATCCATCCTACTTATAGCAGCTTTTTCGATCGATTCTATAACTGAATTAGCCTTTCCAGCCATCATCTTCTCAAAAATTATCTCAAGAGATTCTTTTGCAATTTTACCCTCTGCAAGAAATTGAAATGCATTTAGAATCTCAACAGGTTTTAATAATCTTGAATCAAGTCCTTGTCTTTCTAGGTTTGTGATAGTTCCACAAAGAACAGAAGCGACAAAGTTTGGCGAAATTCGCTTATCATGACAAATCCTTTCAAATAAATCCAAATAACTAGAGTCAAAGATCTGTTCTGCAAGCTGGGCATTCAACTGATACGTCATTTGAAGATCAGATAGTGTTTCTACCCAAGACTTTGGCACCATTTTTTGTATATCTACCAGTTCTTCTTTTGTTACAGTAAGTGGTGGAATATCTGTTTCAGGATACATTCTTGATGCACCTGGTCTAGGTCTTAGATATATTGTCTCACCAGTAGCTGTTGCAGCTCTTGTTTCTGCAGGAACACCAATCTTTGCATCTTCTATTCTCTTTATGATAGATTCAACTACGACATTTATTTTTTGCAGATCACCTACTAAAAGCAAAAACCCATCTTTTTGTTCCAGCTCTAATGTATTTTTAATTCCTTGAATCTCCACATCCTCTATTCCATAATTTGGTAGCTCGTCAGAATGAAAAACACCGCCAAGCCCAAAAAATCTGACAACTTCGGCAAGTTGTTTTCCTAATCTTATTCCTTCATATGGTTCAAAACCAAACATGCCTGAGAATTTTTTTATCCTAATTGCCCTTACAACGGCGCCTTCTTTCAACGCCTTTTGTACGATCTTTGATTTGCAGTTTTTGAAAATCTCTGTAACATCCTTTACATCTCTTTCTTTTGCTATTCTGTCAATTTCCATTTTCTTAAGACGATCAGCTATTATCATCAAACCATGTTGTCTTTTTGCTTCGTACTCGATAACTTTCTCAAGCTGATCAAGTTTCTGGACTCCTTTTACCTCTATTATATTACCGCCTTCAATGGAAACGTTAACATCTTGTCTTATTGATCCTAGGCCACGTTCAACTTTTTTTGTAGCCCGCAAAAGCCTACCAAGGGTAAGTGCTATTTTTTTGATTTCAGTTGGTTTGCCAGAAACAGGCTCCAAGGCAATTTCTACAAGTGGTATGCCAAGTCTGTCCAAGCTGTATTCCCTTGCATCCACAGCATCACTAAGAAGTCTTGCAGCATCTTCTTCTAAGCAAATACTTTGAACTCCAATTTTCTTTCCATCTACATCAAGATAGCCTCCTTGCGCAACAAGCATTGTTCGTTGGAAACCAGATGTGTTAGAGCCATCGATTACAAGCTTTCTCATAACATGAATTTCACTAAAAATAGCTGATTTTAGAGAAGATGCAATAAGGAGAACAATTTCCTTTGCTTTTCTGTTTACTTCATGAGGAGGTTCTTCATCTTGTTCTACGAGACAACTGTTTGCGGGATTTGCATAATATACTATTGTTTTAGCTTTGCTTCTCTCAAATACAGCCGTCGGATCATATTCTCCAAGCTCACTTTTGGCAACTCGTAGCTTACGGAAAAACTTTATTGGATATTCCTCTGATTCTGTTGGCATACAACTACAAAACAATTTCCTGTCTGTTGCAAGCTGCTGATGGATCTCTAGTCCTACCTTTAGTCCAATTTTATCTATTTGCAGCTCAGACACTTCTGATTTATCAATTATGCTTGCTTTTAAGCTTAGTCAGAAAATTCCAAGGCTATATTTTCTTTCATTAGCTTCTCCATTTCTTCAGGATTTTTTGAATTTCCAAGCGCCCACATAGCTTTAACAAGTGCAGTTTCTGGAATCATATTAGAAAGTGGAATAATACCTAAATTTAGAAGGTCTCTACCGCTCTCATATACTGTCATACGTACCATACCGTCTATGCATTGAGAAGTCATGCCCATAAAGAGTCCCTTCTTCTTTGCCTTATCAACATATTCGTACATAATTTTTCCAA
>CAYZOW010000082.1:0-2804 GCA_964480245.1 uncultured Nitrosopumilaceae archaeon
TGCTTGTGGTCCATGTATAGGACAATGGAAAAGACCCGAGCTTAAACAAGGTGAGCCAAATACCATAGTTACTTCTTTTAACAGAAACTTTCCTGGAAGAAACGATGGAAGAAGAGAAACAATGAGCTTTATGGGAAGTCCTGACTTAGTTATAGCATTAGCTCTTGGAGGAAAACTATCATTTAATCCTCTTAAAGACTCACTTATTGCACTAGATGGAACTGAGTTTAAGCTTCAACCGCCAAAGAAAGCTCCTGAAGTTCCAGAAAATGGATTTAAGAATGCAGAAGGCGTCTATATTCAGCCATCAGAAAATCCTGAAAATGTTCAAATTGTTATCAAGAAGGAAAGCAACAGACTACAGGTACTGGAACCATTTCCAAGATGGGATGGAAAAGATTTCTTGGAGATTCCTATATTACTCACGGCCAAGGGTAAATGCACAACAGATCATATTTCCCCTGCAGGTGCTTGGCTGTTCTACCGTGGTCACCTTGATAAGATAAGTGATAACATATTTCTTGGTGCAATTAATGCCTATAATGACGAAGTAGGCAAAGGTAAAAACATGCTTAGTGGTAAAATAGAACCATTCCCACAGATAGCTAAACAGTATAAAGAAAAAAAGATCAGATGGATAGTCATAGGAGACAATAACTATGGTGAAGGAAGTAGTCGAGAACATGCTGCAATGTCACCAAGATATCTTGGATGTGTAACAGTTATTGCAAAAAGTTTTGCACGCATACACGAAACAAACCTCAAAAAACAAGGAGTACTAGCTCTAACTTTTGAAAATCCAAGAGACTACGAGAAAATAAGGGAGACTGATAGGATTAGTTTAGTAGGATTGGATCTACTTGAGCAAGGAAAACCTGTCAAATGTTACATCCATCATGAAGACAGTTCAAAAGAGGAAATAACACTAAGACATTCTTACAATAGATTCCAAATTGAATGGTTCCGTGCAGGTTCAGCGCTTAACCTTCTTCGTTCAAAAGATAGTTGATATAATTTGATTCCTTGGGGTCGTGATTATTATGTTGGGACAAAAGTTTGATGCAAACGCGCTTTACAATAGAATCGTACACTATTATATAGATAAAAAAAGCTATTCAAAGGAAAAAGCAAACGCAATAGCACAAACAATTGTGGCAAGGGAGATGCAACGCCGAATCTGCAAAAATATAAAATGTAAACATTCAATGGATGAACATGTTAGAGCACAAGAAACATGCCTTGTCCTAGATTGTGATTGCAGGCGCTTTGTTCGATAAGTTTCTAGATCTTAAGAATTATCTTGCCAAATTGATTACTTGATTCAATTTTTTTATGTGCAAGTACAGCATCTTTCAAATCAAAAACTTTGTCAATCACAGGTTTGATCTTTCTTGATTTCATAAATTTGTGAAGGGAGACAAGTTGTGATTTTGTTCCAAGGTAGGCCCCAATAACCTGCGCTTCTTTGCTGTAAAAGGCACGTATGTTTATTGTAGCCTCTGAGCCAGATGTGGTACCACATGCAAGCATTATGCCACCAACTTTGAGAGCCTCTATACTAACAGACCAGGTTTTGGCGCCTACGTGGTCTATTACTGTATCAACACCCCGGTTCTTAGTATACTTGAGAACTTGGGCAATAACATCTAATTTGCTCCTGTCTATGACAAGATTAGCACCCAATCTTTTTGCTCTTCTGACTTTGTTTGCATTTGAAGCTACGGTAATTACTTTGATCCCTTTTGCTTTGGCTAAAAGTATGGCTGCAGAACCAACCCCACTATTTGAACCCCAAATTAATATGGTGTCGCCTTTTTTACAGTTTGATCTTTCTAACATGTTCCATGCAGTCAAATAAGACACATTAAGTGCGCAAGCTTCTGCATCAGAAAGCCATGCTGGTTTTCTAACTATGTTTGTCTGCGGAACTTGAATAAATTCTGCATAACCGCCATGGTACTTGCCAAGACCACCAATAATTGTATATGACACTTGTGGAATGTCACTTTTTATGGCAGGATAAACAACAACCTTTTCACCTTTTTTGAAATTTCCAAAACCCTCCATCAAAGTACCACAAACGTCACAACCTAAAACATGTGGAAACAAAACCTTGCTTCCTGTTAGTCCTTTTCTAACCCAAATGTCAAGGTGATTTACTGCGCAACAACTTACCTTGATTATTGCATGGCCACTTTTGGGTCTAGGACGTGCTATCTCTTCATATGATAAAACGTCTGGTCCGCCATGCTTTCTAATTACAACTGCTTTCAATGGTTAGGTGATTGCAAAATCACTATTTTAGGTTGTGCATAACCCGCAAGTCTTTTGCAAATGGTTCAAGATTTGCTGGAACCTGAAAATCAATCGAATCCTTCAAAGACAAACCTGTTTCCTTTTTCTTATTCCATACATTGGAATTGAATTCGACTATTTCTTTTGTGAATTTTGTCAGGCCTTCGTTATTTTCTGGTTCAACAAATCTTTCTTTATGAATGGTTTTGTCAGAATAGAGAGATTGCCACAGATAATCTGTGATAAATGGAGTAATTGGTGCTAGCAAGTGCAATATGGTAGAAAATACCTTGTGGAGAGTGTAGATGGCGCCATCTCTTTCATCATCTGAAAATCCAGTTCCATAGGCACGTCCCTTTACCATTTCTATATAATGCGCAGCAAAGAGATTCCACGTATATTCTCTAATTGCTGTAGCAGGAATGAAAAAATTGAATTCACTATATCCTTTTTTGCATGCTACAACAACCTTGTCAAGCTCAGAAAGAATCCATTTGTCAGCAGCACGA
>CAYZOW010000083.1:0-2755 GCA_964480245.1 uncultured Nitrosopumilaceae archaeon
ATCAAATAAACTGTGTTCTAGATGGTGAATTAAAAATAGACGAAGCTGCACAAGCAGCACCTCAAGAAAAACAGGAAAAAGCAGAGAAGCCAAAAAAGGACTCTGGTAAATCTTAGGCGGGTTTCAAGAATTTTTGTCTGATGTTAATTTAGGCTGTTAAGCTGTTAAGTTAGGGAGTTATTTCTTTGGTTGTTTAGTTTTGGTTTGTAGATTAAAATTTCCAATAATAGTTCTGGTAAGTTATCAGGATCTGAGGTACTTTTCTTCTTCGTGTTAAGATTCTGGGTTTGTAATAAAATTAATCAACTAAAGATGCATCATCTTTCCATTGGTAGAAAACAGCGTAATTGCTATAATTGGTGCTTTGACTGGAACTGTCAGTCTAGGCATTATCATCTATAAAACATGGAGAGAGAAGCCTCGTATTATAATTGCCATTGAAAATGCATATTGGTATATTCACACTCCGTCAGATCCGACTTTCAACATGATTACCATTCGAGTTAGAATAGACAATAAAGGCGTTTATGGAACAACTTTTCATTCAATTAGTATTTTGTTTGATTATGATGGAAAGTCGCATAACATACCTGTTGATCATGATTTGGTTCTTCAGATTTCACCACATAGTAGCATCAAACAATACCTTAGTTTTACTTTAAAAAGGAATGAACTAAAACTGGAAAATAATATTACAAATGTAAAATTGATAATGAATTATACTCATGGACAGAAACAAGTTGATATTCCAATTATCAAAGAATTAAAACATTAGATTAATTATTTTTTGAAAAGAGGCATGTTAGAACTCTGGTAATTTTAACAGGTTATCATCAGGCGTATCGTTGGGTTTTGTTCTAATGTATCTTCTTCCCATCCTTTCTGCTGAAGCTACATATACTCTACTTCCATCTTTAGGATCAATAACATAGAATCTATCAGATGAGAGTCTGGCTAGTACATCAGGTACAGAAAGTATTAGATATGTGCTAGTTTTTACATGTGTGATGCAAGTACAATCAGTTTTTAGACCATCTCTTTTTATTGCAATGACCTCGTGATCCATTAATCAAGTAAACTAATTCAACCATTTAACTAATACTTAACAAACTAGCTAAGTAGTTGTTGTCTGAGCTTATCAGACAGATTTTAGAATCTCACAGAATTACCAGAGCCGAATTAAAAATTGACTGTTAAGAAACGGGTGAAAATTTAATTTGAAAAATTGGGTGTTAAGATACGGGAGATGAAAAAATGAATTTAGAATCCCTTCAAAAAAAAGAGGGATTCTAAGGTAAGTATCACTTTGCCTTAGATTTTTGATAAGATGGATGTTGGGGGTTCATCTCATTACTACGATTATCGGCAGATGCTTTGTGATCTGAACTAGTCGGATTTGATATATTGCTGTGGTGGTCTGCGTTTAATTGGTGTTCCCGACTTGTTGGATTATGTGCATCAGAACGTTGATCGTTTGGTGATCTGTTGCTTTTAGCCATTACAATAGGAAAGGCAATATTTCATAAAGGCTTTGTGGATCAATTCATCTTAATCCAACATGCTTTAACATGATATTCCAATAGTCTTAATATTACTAATAACTCACCAGATGTTCCCTCTTCAATGTTTGGATCTAATGGATTCATTTAGGATTCTTCTTCAGCATGTCCTTTTACATTATCAAAATTAACTCTAATTTTCTTAAACTCAATTTTTCCGTCTTCTATTGTATCACGGATAGATTTTTGCGTATGGCTAAGAGTAGCACCGCCTTTCTTTACATCTAAAAATGTTATACGACTAACTTCTTTCTGAAAAAGCCCATCAAACACTACAAAATCTACTGGAGAGGTAGGAATTAATGCACACAAATCTGCAGGATTTATCCTTGTTTTACGGAAAACAGGAAACAATTCCGCAATATGACCTTCGATAGCACTACGAGAACTAAGTAATGCCTTGTCTACTTTTTCTTTTATTATTTCTTTATGTGCTGCTGCTATGTCTGATTTTATATGTCGGAGTTTTTCCCTAAACAATCTTTCTTTGTTAAGATATTCTTGATATTTTAAATCAATTTTGTATCTCCAATGTTGATCCTTTTCTTCAATTTTTGATTTCCATTCTTCTTTATCGCCTTCATATTTTTCTTGAAAAGATTCAAGTTGTTCAAGAGTTATTCTCACTTGACTTACAGATTTTGATAGCAGATCCTTTGGAGGCGATTTTCCATTGAAAATCCTACTATGATAAAGTGAGAAGATGAACTGACAGTTAGGACACTGAACGTAAACATTTTTTGATGATTTGAGTCCTTCAACGAAACTATCAACATGATCCACTAAAGTTGTCATTTTAGATGACAATATTTCTCTCTGCCTTAATGATAAAATGGAATATGTAATCAAGCAAACTGACAATACGTCTCATGTTTCTTCAATACCTTCCTTTTCTGTCTCATGAAGTAATTTTATCCAACAGCTATCTCTTTCATTTGACAACCAACTAAACCCATTCAGTCTTAGAATGTCATTTATCTCCCTCCAAGTCTGCTTTTCAATCCATCCTTTTGGGATTACTCTTATGCAGTCCTTTTCATTTACAATGTTAACTTTTTCTAACCGTTTTCCCAGTTGGGTAGCAAAGTTATAAGGTGTTGCAGATTTGACTATTAGATCCTTAATTTTGTTTTCTCCAAGATTGAGATCAATTCCTGATGCTTCCGCAGGAGTGATGTTATCTGGTAATCCTGAAT
>CAYZOW010000084.1:0-2733 GCA_964480245.1 uncultured Nitrosopumilaceae archaeon
TAGAATCATCATCTATCTCCCAGCCAAATTCTCTTCCAACTAGATCCACTGCAATGGTTTTGTTTACATCCGCAGCAGTAGTAATAACTGCTGTTGCACCCAATGCTTTTGCAATCTCTTCGGTTAGTTGATTTGCTCCACCTAAATGACCTGATAAAGTACTTATTACAAACTTGCCTGTATCATCTATAACAACCACCGCTGGGTCGGATTTTTTATCTCTCATATGAGGTGCAACTAGCCTAATCACCGCCCCGAGAGAAAATATACAGATAAGTGCATTGTTGGTTTGGAAGAGTTCACCTGCCTTGGTTGTAGTGGAATCATTAAACCATTCTATTTGTGAGTCATTGTTAGAAAACTTGGCAGGTGCAAAAACTTTCCAAGTTGGAAATTGTTTTTTTAGTGATAGACCTATTGATATTCCATTTTTTGTGATTGCAAGTATAGCTGCACTTTCCACAATCTGATTTTTATCAGACTAAAGATATCTGTTACTGTCTTGGATGTCTACCTATTATCTTTCCATCAAAATCAAACATAATGACATCAATTTCAAGTTTGTTTTCTGAGTAGTTTTTCATATGTTTGTAAACCTCAAGACAAATCATATCAAAAAAGCCTGCTAGATTTTTCTTCGTAATTATTTCAAGTACATGTCTTGCAGTATTTGCTTTTTTTATTTCATTAACAGTTCCTTTATCCGCATTACATTTTTGAGCAAGATTGGCCAGAAACTGCATGTCTACATTTGAACCTTTTACATGTGTTTGTTTTACTCCCATGGCCATCTTTGTCAGTTTGCCAATAAAACCCCCAACATATGCTTTTTTGATCATCTTTTTTGTACACTGTTGAATGGTATATCCTGAAAAATCTCCCATCTGAACAAAACAATGGTCTGGTAAGTTAATTATATTTCTGGAATAGTCCTCGCTTCTTCCACCAGTTGTTAATACTACTGTATCATTGCCCATAGCAATTGTGACATCAATGCTTTGTCTTATTGATGCTGCAAAGGATGCAGTGGAATAAGGAATTACAATTCCACTTGTACCCAGTATTGAAATTCCACCTAGGATACCAAGCCTTGGGTTGTCAGTTTTTAGTGCAAGATCTTTTCCCCTTGGGACAGAAATTATAACACTTATTCCATTTTTTTTAAGCAATTCTCTTGCCACACCCAGAATATTTTCAGTTATCATTTTTTTTGGCGTAGGATTGATTGCAGCAGAACCAATCTCAAGTCCAAGTCCAGGCTTTGTAACTCTGCCTACCCCCTCCCCACCATCTATCTCTATTTGATTTGGTTTTTCAGTAAGAGATAATTCTGTACATATTTCTGCACCATGTGTTACATCAGGATCGTCACCGCCATCCTTTATTACAACGCATCTAGCACTTTTCTTGTCAAATTGACAACTTGCAATTTTTATTTTAAGCCTTTCTTTTTTGGGGAGTGTTACTTCTACAAAATCTATTTTTTTTTGATTTAGTATTGCCAAAACTGCGGCTTTTGATCCAGCAGTTGCGCAGGTGCCTGTTGTGAAGCCTGTCCTAAGCTTCCCTTTTGGTATCGATTCGCTTTCCACAAAGAAAATTGATTTTTTATGTATTAACCTTTATCAGTTTTATTTTAGTATTTCAGAAAGAATTATCCATAATGCTACTAGACCAAGACCACCGTACAGCAAGACATGTGTCATTATGTGCGAAATTGGTTTTTCTTGGTTATGGCTGTAGGCCTTATTGATATTTACACCAAATGGATAACCAAAACCTCCAAAATTTGTCTTGTTACTAAACTGAAATCCCTCATTCATTCTTTTATCATAATACTTCCAAAATTTGGTGTAGGTAGACTCTATATCGGCTTCGGATTTTTTATAGCTCTTCTTTCCTTCGAGTCTCAGAAATTGATATGCAGCAATAATTTCTTTAAACTTTTCACCATCTTTTTCGTCCTTATTTCTATCGGGATGATACTTAAGTGAAAGTTTTCTATAGGCCATCTTTATTTCCTTTTGGGAAGCACCTTTTTCAACACCTAAAATTTCGTAATATCGTGCAGCGTTCAACCTAGTTTTGTCTTCCATCACCCTTAAAATTAATTTGTCGGCAATATCTTAGTGTAGTGTTGTATAGCAAAAAGCTTCTTAAGGTTGCCATGACAGGTGCAAATGGCTTTGTAGGTAGAAATGTAAGGAAACTATTTGAAAAGCAAGGAATTGAAGTAATTGGAATTGTACGTAAAGATAAAGCGCCATCTATTACGTTTGGAACTACAATAATCTCACACGATCTTTCTGAAAAATACCTTGCATCCAGACTCAAAGGATGTTCTGTACTTTTGCATCTTATTGGAAAGGGAAAGCAAACAATTGATTCTGACTATGAAAAAATAAACGTATGTCTAACAAAAAATGCAGTAAACTTATGCAAAAAGGCTGGAATTAAAAAGATAATTTACATTAGCGGTCTTGGTGTACACAAAGATACTACATTTGGATATTTCATTTCAAAATACAAAGCGGAACAGGAAATTATTACTTCAGGTCTGGATTATACGATTTTTCGTGCATCTTATATTATAGGCAAGGGGGATCCACTATCACAAACTCTTTCTAAACAGATTAAAAATGGAACCATTATAATGGTGGGCTTTGGTACTTTTCGGTTCCAACGAATTTTTGTGAAGGTGTTTGAAAGGGTGTTTTAAATTCCGGAATGGAA
>CAYZOW010000085.1:0-2668 GCA_964480245.1 uncultured Nitrosopumilaceae archaeon
ACCGTGCTAAGCTTCCTTGATGAAAACTGGACCGTTGTTGAACCTGTCAAAGTTGCTCAGGATTTCGCTGTTTCTAGCCCAACTTTTGTTTTTGATGGTATGAAAGAGACCCTTCAAGTGAGACTAAACAGTGTAGTGGAAATTTCTCCGCCAGAATATGTAATTAACGCAAAATTTGATTCAAGGCATGGTGGTTATGGAGATAGAACAGGACAGATAGTTACTCAAGCAATCACTCCACACCTAATGGAAATTGTAGTATCAGAGGGTAAAGTAATCTCTGCTGTTATAGATGGAAGATGGGACGAGATTACCCAAACTCCAATAAATGAGAGCTAACCAAACATTATTGTAATTATGAGTACTAAACGTGATTATTATGAAGTTCTCGGACTTCAAAAAAATGCTTCACAAACAGAAATAAAATCACAATATCGTAAGCTAGCTCTAAAATTTCATCCCGACAGAAACAAATCTCCTGATGCTGCAGAACACTTTAAGGAAATATCAGAAGCTTATGCGGTTTTGTTTGATAGTGAAAAACGAAAGATCTATGACACATATGGTCATGCTGGTGTCGATGGAAGATACAGTACAGAGGACATATTCCGCGGGGCTCGTGTTAATTTTGAAGACATTTTTGGTGGTTTTGGGGGCGGAGGATTTGACTCCATTTTTGAATCCTTTTTTGGCAGGGGTGGATTTGGCGGAGTTGGTGGGTTTGGCAGAGAACGAGGGGCAGATCTAGTTTTTGAAACTTCAATAACCTTGGAAGATGTTTTAAGAGGAAAACGTGAGGAAATTGATCTGCAAAAAGACGTTGAATGTGAAAATTGCAAAGGTTCAGGATGTGCACCAGGAACATCAATGCGAACTTGCACAGTCTGCAATGGTCAAGGTCAAGTACGAACATCTAGGAGTTCAGGTTTTTCGACTTTTATTACTGTACACCCCTGTAACACATGCCGTGGTCAAGGAAAAATAATAGAAAGACCATGTAGCAAATGTAAAGGAAGAGGCAAACAAAAAGGAACAAAACATCTTTCTTTTGATATTCCGCCAGGAGTAGACACTGGAGAATACACAATCAATGGTGAGGGAGAATCTGTTGATAATGGTATAAACGGTGATCTTATTGTTAAAATTAGAGTAAAACCTCATGAGAAATTCAAAAGAGATGGTGCAGACATATTTTATGATGCAAACATATCAATGGCAGATGCGGTTCTTGGTAAAACCATTGTTGTACCTACTTTGGAAGGAACAGAAAAACTGACTGTAGAGCAGGGCACACAACCAAATTCTATTATAAAACTGAAAGGAAAGGGTCTTCCACATCTTGGTGGTAGAGGACGTGGAGATCAATACGTAAGACTTGTTGTAAACATTCCAACTAAACTCGATAAACACCAGAAAAAGATTTTAGAAGAATTTCGAGATACCTTTAATTGATAAAGAATTGATCACTGAAAAGTTGAAGATAGGTCTTGATGTTGACGGTGTTTTAGCAGATGTTATTCATGCATGGATACATTATAATAACAAGATAAGAACGTCCATATCAAAAGAAGAAATTTCTGAGTGGGATTTCTGGAAAAGATATCAAATAGATAAATACGATTTCTATAAGGAACTTTCTTTGTGCTGGCAGACATGGTACAAAATACCGTCAACAGAAGAGAATCTTTCTACATCTACATCCATTCTGTCGCAAGTTGGTGAGGTGGACATTGTTACAGCAAGGGAAGAACATACGCATCCTTTTGTAAAAAGCTGGCTTTCATCTCAAAAGATCATCTACAAAAAGTATGTTGGAGTATTGGAGGGTGTTGAAAAAACAAAACTTGATTACGACATTTTTATTGATGATTCGCCAATAAATGCAAAAAGCATGCTTGATAATGGCAAATCAGTAATACTTTACAGCCAACCGTGGAACCTACGATTTGATGATCCAAGAGCAAAAAGAATTTCTCAATTAAAAGATGCTATTCCTATAATAAAGACACTTATTCAGGAAGCTTAATTTTTCTCGTTGCGGGGGTCGCCTAGCCTGGTCAACGGCGTAAGGCTCAGAACCTTATCTCTTAGGAGTTCGTGGGTTCAAATCCCACCTCCCGCATGTTTGTAAATGTACTAACTTGTGTCAGAATTAGCCAACAACTTTAAACCCAAGTTAATAATAGATTTTACAATGGGCAAAATCAAACGAGTAACTGGCCGTGGTACAGGAATTCGTGAAGAGGATGAAAAGCCTGAGAATTGGGCAGGAGATTCATATCGCGAATACCAGAAAAAAAGAAAGGAAGAACTTGGAAAAGACTTCAAATTAACTAGCGGACGAGGCACGGGAACCAAGAAGTGGACTGACGCACCAGAAAAACCATCCACGAAAGGATACACTGTTAGCACTGGCCGAGGCACAGGAAAACGCAAACTCGAATAATTGTTCACTTGATACAAGTAAAAAGAAAATCAGTGAACATATAGTATTTCTTTAAATTAGAATCTGAAATACAATTATTTTTCATTATCAAAGCATGAAAAATTTATAATCTGTTAGATAATTGTTTACCTATTGAAAAATATTGGTGCTGTAATAGCTAGCGAAAAGGTTGGGATGGTGGTTGATGCACTAAAAAAAATTGGCGTTGGAGGTTTTACAGTA
>CAYZOW010000086.1:0-1649 GCA_964480245.1 uncultured Nitrosopumilaceae archaeon
GCATGGATGGGAGTTCTGCAGAATCTTTAGATAAGTGTCCGGTAAAAAAGCAGGAAGTTCTTGCTGTTTCAAAGCCTGAACTGAAAGCTGAAAAGACCATCATGCAGGAGCTTCTTGAAAAAGCGCCGGCAAATTACTGGTTTTCAGACGATAAATACGGGGCGATAGTATCCGGAAGCCTGCGCAACACCGGCGAACATTCTCCTTGGATGGAGCCTTACACTGCTGTTTCGTATTGGGATGTTAATGGCAAGATTGTGTACTTGTATGCGGGCAAGCCTATTCCAGGGCATTGGTGGCTGAACTATACGACTGGAAAAGAGGTTCTTGCTGGTTTGAATAAAACGTATTATGCCCCTTTCTTCCAGTTGAATCTCACTGGAAACAGGGAGATTGATGAAACTCTTATGCCCAAGGAATTTGCCAAGTTTTATTATGGGGCGAAAGAGGGCATGCTCACTAATTTGATTGAAGCATTTTATGTTAAAAGTCCGATTGACCGGATGCAGGAATATCAGCATGAACTGCCAATAAAAGTTGACGAGGCGGAATCAATTCTTCCTTTCTACAAGGCGCTTATGAATTCAAATCTTTCCATAGAGTATGCTGATAAGGAGAAGCCGGGAGAGACGATAATATTCAGGATTGACCCGGAATATCATTTGGCTCTTATTATTGATGAGATGAAAGGGAAAGAGCTGGTTAAAAGGACGCGTTACTTTTTTGATACGGTTTATTCAAAAAGAGATGAAAAAATGCCTGTGAATGAAACTTTGGTGATGCTTCCAAGCGAATATATTATTGTGACGCCTGAAGATTATCAGGAATTCTTGGCTGATTTGGAAGGGCACGCGGTAAACTGAAACTCCGCCACCGATATCTTTTTATTCTACCTGTTTTCTTCAATAATCATGAAAGGTTGGGTTTTGATATTTTTGCTTCTCGCTTCTTGTGTTGCTCAGCCTTATGTTCAGCCTGGAATTAATCAGACTGAGAAGATTGTGGAAAAAATTCTTGTTCAATGCCAGGACGGCACCACGGCAGAGTCTGCTGAATTATGCCTGCCAAAAGAAGAGCCTGTTAAGCCTGCTAAAATCATAGTTGAAGCTCCTCCCGCGCCTGAATCGAGTGTTCCAATCGCGAAAAAGCTTTTGGCGGACGCTAAGGGCAAGTTTACAAGTTATGCTTACATGCTTGATGACCGTATTGTCATAGTTTCCGGCGATAAGATGCGCCATTACTTCTTGAAAATGTCCGAGTTTGACAGGACTCCTGTTACTGATGTTTATGTTGATGTTGCAAAGAAAGAGGCTGTTGCTTATTGCCATATCGAGCGCGAAGGCCGTGATATGGCCAGTGATTCTTTTGACTGGGAGAGAAGCAGGTGCAAGGATTACATTGACAAGCCTATTCCCGTTGATTTTGATAAGTGGAAGACTAAAGGTCCTTTGGATTATTTGGAGGAATTTTCTTCTTTAGAGCCTGTTTTGGTTGAGAATAACATTCAGACTATCAGCATTGGGGGTAATTCCAAGACTATTCAGCCTTCTTTGCATTATGATGTCAACGGCAAGCGTGTCATTTTGAGAATTGACAGGCGTTATCAAGTGCCAATAAAGATTGAGCGCCAGGGCGACCAGGCTATTGAC
>CAYZOW010000086.1:1659-2658 GCA_964480245.1 uncultured Nitrosopumilaceae archaeon
GCCTTCTAAATAGTCACTATATAGTAGTAATAAACCGTAAGGTTTATATATGACTGATTTATATTATTAGTTATGAGACTCGACGAAGCTGTTTTAGAGGGAAAAGAATCGGATTATGAAGCAGGGATATATCCTATAAACGGGAATTTCTTTTCTAGAGGGCGTCCGCTTCTTTCTGCAGGTTCTGATGGCGCAGATTTGTCAAAGAACTCTAACGAGTTCGCATTTGAGAATGGGCAAAGAGTAGATATTGAAAGATTGGGAGCTTCTAGAATGCCTGATGCATCATATGCAGAGGCGCATAAAAGCCTGCCAGTTGCCTGTCATGATGTTGCCATAGAATACGATAAAGGCATTCTTTTGGTCAATCGAGATATTCATCCTGCAAAAAACGTGCTTTGGGTAATTGGGGGCAGGATTAGCAGGGGAATGCCGACAGAAGATTCTTTAAAAATGAAGGCCAAGGCGGAGTGCGGCCTTGATTTGGAAGACGTTACAAGCCTCGGCTGGGGGCGCACATTTTTCGCTACCGCTCCTGTTGACCACGGCAAAGGCACAGACACGCTTAATGTTTTGTATTTCGCGCGCGGAAAAGGAGAATTGAAGCTCAATAATGAGCATTCAAGGCCAAACATTGTCCGGCCTAAAGATTACACTCCTGAGTTCAAAGCGACTCTTCATCCATACATGCAGCTTATGCTTGATAGGGCTATGGGTTTGGTTTCCAGCTTGGATTCAGTTGTTTATGAACACCGGCCGATAGATCACGAGGATAAAAGAAGAGTGTTAATCACTCCATTTAACAATGATTTCCGTGCCTCTCAGAACAAGATAATTGTTGTGAAAGAGGATGCAGAGCTTGGTGGCAAGCGCGGGCATTATCATGCTGATTATCGCGAGGTGCATTTTGTTCTGGACGGCCAAGCGGTATTCACGCTTGAAGATACTTCAACAAAGGAAAGAGCAACTTATGTGCTTGGAAAACACGACAGGTTGATT
>CAYZOW010000087.1:0-2614 GCA_964480245.1 uncultured Nitrosopumilaceae archaeon
TCACCCTCAAAGGAATCTTTAATCCTCTGGCAGTATCAGTGATCTCCATAGAAAAACAAGGCCGGGTTCTCATTGCGAGAAACCCGGCCTGTAAGCCCCCAGCACCACCACCAGGAAAGCGCGGAGACGTAAATCTTGAAATGAGTAAGAAGTCCCGACGTCGCCTTTTCATTCTGCTCAACCGGCTTGAGACTGACAAAGCTCGTATGTCATTCCTTACTCTCACATTCCATTATAATCATACGCCAGAAGAATACAAGGCGGCGTTCAAACGATTCCGCTCCAAGATGCTTTATTGGTTTCCCGAAATGTCTGCGCTCTGGCGCGTCGAACTCCAAAAGAGGGGGACTGCTCACTACCACATGCTCTGCTTCAATCTGCCCTTCATCCCCTGGTACTGGATAGTTGAAGTCTGGACTGATTGCACTCGTGAAGACATGTCAGGAATAAATATCCAGCTGATAGAAAACTTCAGACATGCCTCCGCCTATGTCTCAAAGTACATCGGCAAGATGGACGAAGACTCCGGGCAGGCAGTCCCTTTACTTGGCACTGAGCCATATCAGCAGAAACCGCTCTGGGCGGGAAGACATTGGGGAATATGGAACGGGGATGCACTGCCCTACGCCCCAATCGAATTCGCCGTCTTTGTGGATGACGACCTGGCGGGATACCTCTGGTTCGCCGTCCGATCACTCTCACGGGGCAAGTGCGCGAACTCTCCCTACATGGCAATGCTATTCTGTGACGACGCCGACAAAATTTGGGAGTGGATTCGCCGACATGCTGCCCTCTGGTCTGCCTTACCTGTTGCTCTTGAAAATGTGGTAGAATTATCAGAAGGAACGGCTTAGTATGAAACAAGGAGAACGCGATGGCTTTTATACCCCTGCCAAGTGGTATAAAGATGATATATCACTATACGAAAGATCAGCAACAGTGTATCAACGTTCAGTACGCCACCATTCAAGTCCCTGGTCAAACCATGGGCACCTACCTGTCGGGTGCTATTGCAGCAATGGCCGCTTGGTGGGCAGTCTTGAGGACGGTCATCGGCTCGCAGACAGTTGTCACTGCGTTTGAGGCAGCGGATTGGTCATCTCCGGTTGGGGCAGTCAGCATTGACACCACGATTACCGGGGCGTCGGGGGCTGTCACCACAACGCCTGTCCCAAACAACGTTAGTCTCGCTGTCACTCTGTTGACGTTGGAGCGGGGGCGCTCGCAGCGTGGTCGAAACTACATCGTCGGACTCGGCGCAAACAACATCATCAATCAGAATCAGGTGAACAGCGCCACCGCAACGGCCATTTTGAACGCCTATACCGCCCTGGGAAGCAGTCTGTTGGCGAACGATCTCGCGCCTGTAGTCGCCTCATTTTTCACCAACGGCGCTCCCAGAGTGACCGGCCGGGCTGTCATCATCTCTGGTCACAGGGTTGAAAACATCTGTGACAGCCAACGCCGCCGACTGCCCGGACGGGGCACGTAAATTCTCAGAAGAGAAATAGGAGAACAAAAACATGGCAACGCCACTTTACCAGGCGCACGGGCTGCTCATTCCCCATCCCGACGATGGCTTTCTGACACAGGGCGATCTCAACGCCAATGTCGACGCCATCTACTCAACCGTGCCAGAGGACGAGCGCTTGCTGTTCCAGAACGGAATCAATGTCCACTTGGAGAACCTGCATCCAGGCCGGACGCTGAACACTGTCGGTCTGACAGCCTGGAGCATGACTCAGACGGTCGTCTGAACGATCCCATCACGTGCAACAGGACTAACGTACCGCTGCATACTCATCCAGAACATGCTAAACTACCTCCATCGTATAGATAATGGAGGTAGTTTAGAATGAAGTACAATCCCGAGTGGAAAGACACGTACCTGATGATGGTCAAGGACGCTGTTAAGGCTACCCTGGCTGACCTGGGCGACGGCGAGCAGTTCACCATCAAAGAATTCGCAGAGAGACACGGTTTCAGATTGACGTGGAATCTCAGACGCCGCTTTGCTGAATTGGTCGAGGCGGGCGAGCTTGCCAGGTCAACCCGTTACCTTGAGAGTGGCCGCCTGGGACACGTCTACCACAAACCGGCCAGGGAAGCGGGCCAATCGTTCGACATGGAGAGCGCTGGCGTCCTTGATGCGCGATACGGGGGGTATTAAATGGAAGGGCAGTCTATCGAAAAACGTGTCGAGGAATTGACAGCGGAAAATGGCGGCCTGCGCATTGCCATTGAGTCGGCCTGCGAAAGCCTGAACTGGATGGCGGACTGCCACGAGCTAACTCATGCGGAACGATCTGGGGCTGAAAAACTGGTGAAGGCGCTGCTGAGACACGCCCTGGTGTTCTCGAACCCGAACCCGATTCCATTTTGAGAACTCAAAACACAAAGTGGAATGTCGAGTGTCCAGTCTGCGGGGCGCATGATCGAAGGGAAAGCGGAATGATCCGCCAGTGGATGAACAAGACAATTGACGGGTGGTACACGCGCTGGACGCGCTGCCACTACTGCCATTCACTGAGCCGGTCAATCCCCCCTCAGCGTGGGACTTCACCCTCAAAGGAATCTTTAATCCTCTGGCAGTATCAGTGATCTCCATAGAAAA
>CAYZOW010000088.1:0-2525 GCA_964480245.1 uncultured Nitrosopumilaceae archaeon
TGCCTCGATAGCTCAGCCTGGTAGAGCGAACGCCTCGTAAGCGTTAGGCCGTGGGATCGAATCCCACTCGAGGCTTTATCTGCTTCATTATTATCATGAAACTAAATTTCATTAGTGAATTAAAATTTTAAATTAAGTTTTTTAGATTAGCCAAGAGATCTAGAATGTTTGTGTGTATATGGTCTTTCTCCTGGGTACTTTCTTCTCATATGAGCAGATGGTCTTCCATAAAGTAACTCCAAGAACCAAGCTTCGTGCTCAATTTCCTCTCTTAAGATATCTTTTGCCACATCATAGGTTGCAGGATCTTTTCCGTACGTCATGTTACATATTTTATTCCAGTTTACAATGGCGCCTTGTTCTGCTTTAAGACATTTTTTCATTATTTCTTTGAGATCCGTCTTGTTGGGCGGTAATTGCAAAAATTCACAACCAGACATCTTAATAAACTCCTGTGCGTCATTTGGTAAGCTTCCTCCAAGCTCATAAATTCTTGATAAGATAGATTCAAAATGGCTCAAATCTTCTAATCTTGCATCTTCAACCACTCCCTTTACACCTTCACCTTCTATGCCAACGCAGTGCATTCTTAGATTAGTAAAATAATAATATGCGGCAAATTCTACTGAGGCATTAATTACTAACTGTTTGATAAGCTCATCAACGTTAACGCCATTTTGTTTTAATATATTTACTCCAACAACATCTGGTTTTTCTTTAGACATACAAGCGCCTTTCTAAAACCGAATACATAATAAAATTTAAAGATATCGTTGAACTGCATTCATGAACATACAAAATTTATAGGGCCGAACTATCTGTCTTGGATTCATCTAAGCTTTCAAGATCTACTTCAAGTTCTTTTCCTAACCCTTTCCACCATACAGAAATCTCGGTCATCTTTTTCCTCTCAACCTACATCGAAATCCACCTTTATAGATCTGTCGATACACTGATTCCTGATTATTTTTAAATAAAAATGAGTTTAGCTGCACTGCTAAGTAATTCTTACAAAAAATTCACATCTAAAACTACTAAATTATTTGCTAGATTTTTTCTTTTTTCTACGGTATATGTTGATTGCAACTGCACCGATAGCACATGTCCAGAATAGAGGCCATATTGGACTACCTTCTCCTCCAAACATTGCATAGATCATTCCGCCTATGAATGCAAAGCCAATGAGTTCAAGCACTTTTATGTTCAACGTAGATAATCTAGATGCGTATTAGCTCAAAAAGATATATTGTTTAGAGCTCCACAACCTTTGTGGACAAATACCTACTTGTTGTCTTAATGTTACTATTAGCAGGAGTGGGAATAGGTGCAGCCAAGCAAGAGTGGTCTCTTTTCTACACCATGATTGGAGGTTCTATAATAGTAATAATCTATAATGCAAGACAGAACAGAAAGAAACGTGACCAAGAAAGAAATTCTGAAAAGAAGAAATAAATTTTAAAGTTCCAGACCAAACGAGTCTGCAAGACTTTGGAATTTTTTGTATGACTCCAAATATTGCTTGCCTTTTGGGGTTAAGACAAAGGTATGTTTTCCATCATACTCAATTCTGTTTATAAGGCCAGCCCCAGTAAGGTTATCAAGAAATTTGCCTAGTCTTGAATGGGATAGGTTTGCTTTGGTCAAAAGCGACGTAATGTTTATTCCACTTGCACCACTTTGCTCGGTAACCGTAAGCAAATCACTAACTATCTGAATACTGGTTCTATACGATACCATATCTAGCGAGTATAAAATGCGGTGATATAAGGGTATTACTCAGATAAGATAAATATCGATCTTATTGCTTTTGGTTGCATTGCCTGAAGCAACATCAGTTCCTTGGGTTCAGGATTTTCTTGGGGTAGGATATAGATACTATGACCTTAGAATGAATGTGTTCCCGCTTTTTCCAGACAAAAAACAAGCAAACAAGGTATGGAAGGATGTAATAAATTGGTGGCCAGATCCTTCAATTAAGATCAGGTTTGTTGAAATTGGAGATGACTATTGGTTTATGATAAGTGGTGATTCACCCTTTCCAGAAACAAACAGATCATTTTTCAAGCTTTTAAAAAAATCAGAGCACTATGAACGATTCAAAAAAGGACACGAAGGAGAGGCTTATTTGAGATTTGGAGTTTATAAACAAAAAGACAAGTTCTTTCATGTAGAACTCCTCAAAAAGAAAAAACTTGTTACTGACATTAAATTTTTGCAAGAAAGTGAAGTAAAGGATGACGTTCTAGCATGGAATTGTCTGTACAGCAACAAATACAAAAACAAAGTAGAATGAGTTTTATTTCGTACTGATGAAATACACCCATGGATTTCAAATGTGTTCAAGATTGTTCAAAGTGTTGTATTGAAAGAGAATATTATCCAACAACAAAATTTGGTAAAGTTGGTGTTCTAATTTTGCCAGAAGAAAAAAATGCGATAGAATCATTTGCAAAAAATCTTGGTCTAAACATCACAATATTGCCTCGTATTGGTGTATCATATGAAAAGTCTGATGTGCCTACACA
>CAYZOW010000089.1:0-2493 GCA_964480245.1 uncultured Nitrosopumilaceae archaeon
GGGGCTAGTATCTTAGGATTTCGAGGGTTCAAATCCCTTCTCCCGCACCACTTTCATAATTCTTCTAAGCCAAGCCAAGTGAACCTGTACTTTGAAGAGGCTCTAACTTCTCTCTCCCAAAGGATCAAAAAAATTGATATCTGTCATTAAGATTCAAAACAAAAACCAGCAGATAATGAAAACTAAAGTACTCATAGCATTAGTGCTACCTTTGTTATTAATCACAAGTAATGCCCTTGCAATTCCCATGGGGAGTCTAGTCATTTCCGTAAGGTCAGAAAAAAGTAGCATTAGCGTAGAGGAACAACCAGTCATCGAGGGAAGCGTTACCGACCAGGCTAGCAAACCTATGTCAGATGTTCTTGTAAACATCAGTACAGCGGCAGGCACGGTAGAAACAAAGACTAACGCGAGTGGCAAATTCAGATATGAGTTTTCTAACTCATTTCCGCCGGGACAATACATAGTCAACGTTAAGGCACAGAAAGACGGATACGGAGTGGGTCTGAAAAGTACAACCTTCTTTGTAAAGGGTATACCTACTTTACAAACACAAAACCAATTACAACTCAAGACTGTTTCTGGAGACCAGATAAAAAATGATCCCATAGCTTCTAAGATTCTAAAAAATATAGAAATCACTCAGAAAAGACAGGCAGAACAAGAAAAAAAACTAAAACAGATTGAGGAGAACAAGAAATTCTTGGACCAGCAGCGTGCACTAGCTGACAAAGAGCTTCAAAACGACCTTAACGGCTGGTTTGCGTCGCTTGATCCTTTCGCTCCAAGGAATGCATATGTCAGTTTTGTTTCCCAGATAAATCAGACTTTTCAAGGACTTTTCTGGGAACAGTTTAACTTTACAGAACAGAAAACTAATGAGGGTCTGGCTGCAATGTTTCAGATTCTCGATAATGGTGGAAGTAAGCAGGAAGCTAGAAAGGCATTCATTCAAAAGGCTTCAAGCTCAAGAGCCGAGATCATCAAGGTTAACAATGATCTAAACGTGAAATATGGTTTTACAGACAAGAAAACACAAGATCAATTTAACATGGCAGGAAAATTGCCAAGACACGGACGATAATTCTTGCATAAACGCTTTTTCAGTTTAGTTATTGTATAGATAAGACTGGGTCCTTCTTAAGCTACTTTTGCTTTTGTCTCAATAAGCACCAGCTTTATAGCAAGGGATATAAATAAAATCAAAAAACTTGCAAGTCCTTATTTGGCAGATATTTTTGAAACATCATATGGATATCACAGTAAAACAGATGATGCAGATAGAAGAAAACGGTCACCAAATGGGCTTTTTAAGAAAATTCATGATGGAAAACGCTGGTGCTGCTGCAGCACGATATTTGGCAGAAAACTTTCCTGACCTTTCTTCAAAAAAAATACTGGTCTTTGCAGGTCTTGGGAATAATGGTGGAGATGCGTTTGTTGTAGCAAGGCATGTGGCTGGGTTTGGTTGTGATGTTAAGGTAATACTGCTAGGAAGCCCCGATAAAATAAAAACAGATGAAGCACAGACAAATTGGAAGATTCTTGAAAAAATGAATTCAATAGATTTGATTATTGCATCTGATGTCAGTGATCTAGATATAACAGCGGACATTATTGTTGATGGAATTTTAGGAACAGGAATTTCTGGAAAAATAAGAGAACCATATGCATCAGTGATAGACCTAATAAACAAATCGAAGGCATTCAAGCTCGCCTTAGATGTTCCTTCAGGTCTTGATCCAGATACGGGTAATGTAAGTGACAAATGTGTAAAGGCAGATGTAACAATAACATTCCATAAAATGAAGGTAGGTATGCCAAAAAGAAAGGATATGTGTGGAACTATTCTAGTCAAAAAGATTGGTATCCCGCCAGAGGCTGAGGCTAGTGTACTATGAAAGTTCACCAGCTTGAAGTAGGTAACATGCAGAACTTTACTTACATTCTAGAAGATGAGGAGACAAATGAAGCAATAGTCATAGACCCATCTTGGGATCTTCAGAACGTATTGCAAATAATAGAAAGAAATAATCTCAAAATAAAATACATTGTAAACACACACTACCACTTTGACCATACTATAGGAAATGAAGCCATGTCTAAGGCAACAGGAGCAAAGATAATCCAACACAGGGACTCTACATTAAAACATGACATCACTGTATCTAATGGTGACAAGATTAAGTTTGGTAATTCCCAGCTTACCGTTTTTCATACCCCAGGTCACTCAAAAGACAGCATATGTCTAGCAGGTAACGGAAAAATTTTTTCAGGAGACACGCTTTTTGTAGGAAACTGTGGAAGAGTTGATCTTCTTGGCGGAAGCGCAAGAGAGCTTTACCACAGTCTATTTGATGTCATTAGTAAGATGGATGACACACTTGAACTTTATGTGGGTCATAACTATGGACAATCGCCTACCTCCACAATAGGAAAAGAAAAAAAGACAAACTTTGTTTTACAACCAAGAACAGAGGATGAGTTTGTGAA
>CAYZOW010000090.1:0-2486 GCA_964480245.1 uncultured Nitrosopumilaceae archaeon
TGAAAAAATTATTCCAAGAAAAATTAATGAAAACAAAATGAAAGAAATTACTACCATTGATTTCTTAGCTGCAATTTGTACTGCCATGTTTTTTTTATACATTTTAGATACTTAAAGACAGGGCTTTACAAATGTCAAGATACGTAACATTTTACAAATGTAAAATGAGTAAATGCAAATAAGCATGAAAGTATAACAGAAATTATGCCTTTCAGATTAGATGACGTTGATCTTGCATTACTTGAATCGCTCATCAAAGATGGTAGAAAGTCGTTTCGGCAGATCTCAAGAGAGATTAAAGTTAGTACGCCCACCGTCAAGGCAAGATATGAGAGATTAGTAAACGTTGGTCTTATCAAAGCAGTATCACCTGTTTTAGATATGGGAAAGCTTGAGAAGAAGACAAGCGCTAGGCTTGACCAGATACATCTCAAGACAGTTAGTGGTCACAACATAAAACTTGCTAAAGATATGTTTGTGAAAATGTCATGTGATTATTGTGAAGGGCCTGTGGAAGGAAAACCAAGTATTCTTAAATTCGCAAACTTTGAGAGATTTTTTTGTTGCACGTCCTGTAGATCTTTGTACAAAGAAAAGCACAGGGGCAGAATCGAATCGTTATCAAGAATTGTCAAAGTATGACAGATAGATAACGGTTTATCATTGTGGTTCAGGGTTCTTTGTTTGTGCCCACTAACTGCCAGCTATCGCCATCATCGGAACTTTTGTAAACTTCTTGAAAACCACCAGGTGAATACCCCGTGACATATATGATCTTGTTTTGCGAATCTACGGCTATACTCGTAATAGTCAGATCTGGACTATTGATTTTTTCCCATGTTTTTCCAAGATCTGATGAACTTGAAAGGCCAAACGTTGAAGTTGATGCATAAAGAATGCTTTGTTCATCAAAAGATAAAGCGAGTATATTGGTTCCTTTGTACTGGTCAAGCGGAACCCAACTCCTTGCACCATCATTAGATTGGAAAATTCCTTTACCAGTACCAGCAAATACTGTCTGAGAATAATGTGGAGAAATGGCAAGAGCTGAAACATAGTCTGGATATTCTAATGTTTCCCATGTCTTCCCACCATCTACAGTCTTGAATAAGCCACGACCACCACTATCAAATCCTATGATAATATTTGGGTCACTTTTGCTTACTGTCATTGCATGAAAATCTACTGGCGGTTCCAAAACTTTTGCAACAGATTCCCACGTCTCGCCTCCATCTGTACTTTTTATAAGACCGGTATTGCCTCCAGTGGAAGGATGACCGCTTGCATACAAAGGAATGCCGACATTTGTAGGCGCGTTAAACGCCATATAGTCAGCTCTAATCTTGTTCACTTTGACAGGTGGTCCACCATCTTTACTCTGGTAAAAGTCTCCGTGTGTTGCAATGTACAGGATGCTACGGTCTGCAGGTTCAATTCCAAGTCCATGAATGTGTTTCCAGTATACAATTCGTGAGTCGCTTTCTGTAGGTGGTACAGAATTTTTCATGCCAATTGTTGCTACTACACCAATCACAATTATTGCAATGCCAATACCAACTACAATGATTTTATTTCTGTTTGATTTAGTAGAACTTTTTTGCTGTTTACCCATAGGAACAACTCTTTTTTTCACATATTAAACAGTAGCACTTTACATTTGTAAAATACTGGATTCATATAGTTGAAAAATAAACAATCATTATGATGAAAAAGTTGATAATAATAGCTATAGCAATTTTAGGGATTTTTGCAACAGCAAGCGCTTTTGCTTATGTATTATCTCCGTTAGGTAATGTGAATACAAACTCCATAATGGGATCGCACGGCATGGGTTCAATGATGGGTAGTAACATGATGTCTAGCATGATGAGTCAGATTCCCGAAGATGTGATAGTTAAAGTTACATCACGCCAAATAGTGCCTACTGGCAAAGAAGCAAAAATTACATTATTAGTTTTAGATAAAGAGACTAAAAAACCACTATCTGATGCACAAGTAATAATTGGAATAGAGAAAGGGGCATCTATGACAACTATGAATATGGTAGGTCATATGTTTAAGGCCGATGATAATGGTTCTGGAAAGTACGTTGTAAGATTTACGCCTGATAGCAAAGGAATCTACACGATGCACACACATGTTATTCCAAATGACAAATCTATGCATGCAGTGATGGAGAATCATTTAGACATAGGAATAATAGCAAAATAACAAAAGTACGATCGAGCTGCTAGAGCTAAAATTATTCTAGTAGTAATGATGCGAAGGTCGTTGCATCTTTCCTAGTTTGTCAAAGTGATCATGTTTTTTGTTTCCATCAGCATGTGAATGTGTGGCACCATCTGCATGCGTATGGGTATACATTGTAGGTTTTGCCATTAACACATGATCTACATGGATCAGTTGATTAGTAGCTTCTACAGCTGTTTTTATGATCTGTTCTTTTACTAAAGTAGGTTCAATAACATTTTGAGAAAACATTTCTT
>CAYZOW010000091.1:0-2480 GCA_964480245.1 uncultured Nitrosopumilaceae archaeon
TTTGAGCTTCACCGCGCGATCCATCCAGAGAAAAGTTGTGGGTAAGGGTGAGGGCTTTCGCCCGTGGCTACCGTCCCACGCCCCTTCGGGGCTTTTGGCGGCTGCTGTCCGACCTGGAGGGTCGCAGGAGAGTAGCCACGGGCGACAGACTTATGGAAAGGAAATCATGCGACAGTCGCGACCCGGAGGGTCGCAGGAGAGTAGCCACGGGCGACAACCCGTGGGAAGAATGTATCCATAACGAGCCAAGCCCCGTAGGGGCGCAGGATCAAGGAACTTCGAAGACGGATGTTCAATCGAAGAGATAGCGTTCATCGTATGCGATGTCGTGAACGCGCAAAAGCTCCCGGAGTTCCTCCTCGAAGGAGCGCCCGTGATGATGTTGCTCCTGGTTGCAAATGTAGCGATCGACAGCTTCAAACTGCGATTGGCTAACGGTGAACACGGAGTAGCCTTCTTGCCAACGAAATCCGGTGCAATCCGGGATCGTCTCGTGAATCCATCTCGACGAATGAGCTTTCAGGTTCCGCATCAGCACGGAAATCGATTCGTCCGTACGCCAGCCGATCAGAAGATGCACATGATCGGGCATTCCGTTGATCTGATGAGCTACGCCGCCCTCGCCGCGGACAATGCCGCCAAGGTATTCGTAAATGCGCGATGCGATGGCGGGCTTCAGCCAGGCCGCGCGTTGTTTCGTCGAGAAAACAGCGTGGTAAAGGAGTTTCGAGTAGGTGCCCGGCATCGCGTCCATTCCTACGCCCCTTCGGGGCTTGAGGTCTTGAGGGGCGACCTCTTACCACGGGCTGGCGCCCGTGGCTACCGTCCCGCGCCCCTTCGGGGCTTGAGATTCTCAGGGGCGACCTCCTACTACGGGCTGGCGCTGTGTAATAGCAAGTCGCGCAACGATCGCGACCCGGAGGGTCGCAGGAGAGTAGCCGCGGGCGATAGCCCATGAGTAGTAGTGAATCCAACACGAGCCAAGCCCCGTAGGGGCGCAGGACTGTCTTTAGGCCCCTTCGGGGCGACATGATCACCCCGCTGACAACGTTGAGAACCCTCAACTGCCTCCGGCTGGCACCGCCCGGCTCGAATGCCTATAATCAACGGTCGGCAAGACCCATCCGGCCGTGTCGATCGGCGTTCGCTTCCTGTGGGGTACGGGAATGCTTCAAAGAAAATGTTGGGCGGCGGCCGCGGCGGCCGTGATGAGTATCGGGGTGCCGGGCGCTTCCCTGGCCGCGACGCTCCATGTGCCGGGCGACTTCGCCACCATTCAGGCGTGCATCAACGCCGCCGTCAGCGGGGTCGATGAGTGCGTCGTGGCCCCGGGCACGTACCACGAAACGATCGACTTTCTCGGCAAGGCCGTCACCCTCCGCAGCTCCGGCGGAGCCGAGGTGACGACGATTGACGCCACGGGAATCGGCGGCAGCGTGGTCATGTGTATCAGTGGCGAAGGCCCAGACACGATCCTGGAAGGGTTCGAGATCACGGCGGGGACAGGAACGCTACTCGGCGGCTACAGGTACGGCGGCGGGATGTACAACTACTACTCCAATCCGACGGTGACCACCTGCAGGTTCAGCGGAAACACGAGTTCCGTCGGCGGAGGAATGTACAACAACTATAGCAGCCCGACGGTAACCCGCTGCACGTTCAACGGGAACACGGCCGGTTACGGCGGCGGAGGGATGTGCAATTCGAACAGCAACCCGATAGTTACGAACTGCACCTTCACTAAGAATACGACCGACGTCGGGGACTTCAAATACGGCGGCGGGATGTACAACTACTTCAGCAACCCCACGGCGACCAATTGCACGTTCAGTTCGAACACGGCCGCTTACGGCGGCGGAGGGATGTATAACGAAAACAGCAGCCCGACGGTGACCAAATGCACGTTCAGTGCGAACACGGCCCGCGTCAGCGGCGGCGGGATGTTTAACGCCGGGGGAAACCCGACGGTGACCGACTCCACCTTCAGCGCGAACACTGCCCACTTCAGCGGCGGGATGTACAACGAGAACAGCAGCCCGACGGTGATCAACTGCGCCTTCAGCGGAAACACGGGCAGCGCGATGTACAACTACGATGGCAGCCCAAAGGTGACCAATTGCACGTTCGGCGCGAACACTGCCTACTTCGGCGGCGGGATGCGCAACCAAAACAGCAACCCGACGGTGATCAACTGCGCGTTCAGCGGGAACACTGCCAACTTCGGCGGGGGGATGGTCAACAGCGACAGCAGACCGACGGTGACCAACTGTACTTTCAGCGGGAACACGGCAAGCACCGGCGGCGGGATGTACAACTCCGGCGGCAGACTGACGGTGACCAACTGCGTTCTTTGGCGTGATAATCCGCAGGAACTCGTGAACGGCTCGTCGGTCCCCACCATCCGTTACAGCGACGTACAGGGCGGCTTGCCGGTCGGCGCCGTCGATGGCGGCGGTAACATCGCTGTTGACCCGGTTTTC
>CAYZOW010000092.1:0-225 GCA_964480245.1 uncultured Nitrosopumilaceae archaeon
TAATGCAGTCGTGAGCTAAGACGTTTTCGCAAGATCCCTGACATTCAACGCAAATCCATTTATCTTTTTCTTTCAGGAATTGTTGGTATTGTTTTGTATCTTTCTTCCAAACCTCAATTAAGGTAGTTACTTCGTTCGACTGTTCCATCATTTTTCCTCTCATTTTTTATTCCTCGGAAAGCTCCGCGCTCTGTAGTCCGATCCTTGTAGTACTATGGCTTCTGC
>CAYZOW010000092.1:235-2395 GCA_964480245.1 uncultured Nitrosopumilaceae archaeon
CGAACAGTCGACTTGTAATTTTTTCTTTGTACCTTTTTTCAATGGCATCTGAACCCATGTTGGTTGTTATCACAAGTGATCCTTTCAGTGTTTCCAAAAAGATTTTGAATTGTTCTGGAAACAAATCCGATTCCGCTATGACACGCTCAGATCCAAGGTCGTCAATAAAAACGCACTGCGAGTCAATCGCGTAGTCATACTCTCTCTGTGCTAAATCCCGCGCTGCGAAGTCCTGGTAAGACTGTGTGCGCCGGAAAAGATCCGCCAGATCAGGGGCCTTGAACCATTTGCATGTCTGGAATGCTTTGAGTTTTGCTACAAAGACCCCGCGGGCAAGGTGGGTTTTCCCGAGTCCGGTGGTTCCACAAAGAATCAGCTTTTTCTTTTCTGTGGAGGTCGCAAACTGGATGCATTTATTGGCCGCCGACAGTTGAAGCGAAGAATCAAAGGTCTCGAAGGTCATTATCTCGCCTGTTATCGTCGTGTACTCTTCCGCGATCTTTTGGATCTTGGCAATTTGTTGTTTCTGTAGCTTCGCTGGGCAAGGCTTCAAGGAAGAAAGGACTACTCCTCTTGGATCATAGGTGTGGGGTTCGTGTTCCATCGTGTAAGTCCGGGGCTTCGCTGAGGAAATAAGCCAGTATCCTTTGTGGCAGTAGATTGTATCTGGCTCCATCGCCGAAACGTCTGGGACCCCTGGCTTTCCGCACTCACAGATTGGCTCCTCATAGGCTTCGCCGTGCTCAGCCTCGAGTTCTGTTAATGAAAGCTGATAGAGGGCCTGGAAGTCGTGCGATGTTCCTATTCTTTGCATTGTATTATCATTCTCCCGATTTCTTCTGCGATTTGCGGAACGATTGCGTTTCCGAGGGCTTGTAATCTAACTCTTTGATTTCTGTCCAATTTTCGGGAAACCCTTTCAGCCACTCTACAAAATCTGGTTTCGGATATAATCCATCTGTCTGTTCTTCCCTGATTTGTTCCCTGAAATTTCCCTTTATGTTCGTTGTCCTTGTACGTGATGTTTTCGCGCCTTTCCTGTCGCTGCTTAATGGCCTCTGCAATAATCCAGATATGCCGTTCCATCGTTGATAACGATACGGCAGCAGCCGAAATATCAAGCGTCCCCGTGGCGTAACCTTCGGTTTCCAGTGAAGTAAGACAAGAGTCGAGTTCCATGTTGATGATTCCAGGAACATTTTCAGCAACGACCCAAGTGGGTTTGACGGACTTAATAATGCGCAACATTTCCGGCCAGAGATAACGGTCATCTGCTGTGCCGCCTTGCTTCCCCGGCAACAGAAAACGGCTGGCAAGGGAACCCTCCACAGATAAGGTCAACTGGTTCGAGTTCTCCGTTGATTTTCTTGATGTCGCCATATCGTTTCACCTCTGGCCAATGTTTTTCGAGTACCTTCGCACAGAACGGATCAATTTCCACCTGCCATTTAATTTCCATGCCAGCACGTTCCAAGCCAAGCGAAAATCCACCAATGCCAGCAAATAAATCACCAACAGTCAAAATTTCCCGTCCTCAAAGTTTGATACGTGGTCGACTCCGATCTTTTGATTTTGCAGCTTAGAAAGCACATTTCCTGAGCAAAACGCTCCGATCGTGTAGCCGGCGTACCCATCGTAGCCGTTCCCGATGAAGCGGAGCCACAAAGCGCAGAGCTCCTCATAGGGCATGGATTTGAGGCGGCCTTTGATCTGGGCACATTCCCTGGCGTGGGTTACGATTAGGTCTATCCCCCGGGCTTCTTTGAACGTTTTGGCTGCGAACTCCACAAAGGCGGGCACCTGCGGGTTAGCAGGTGCTATTCTTCTTCTTTTCTTTACTGTATTTACTGTATTACTGTATTGGATCTGGTTACCTTGTGGTTGGCTAGTGGTTACCTTAGGGTTAGTTTGCTGGTTAGACAAATCACTTGAACACACCCAAGTCTCGTAATCACAAATAGTTAGAAGTGTGTATCGCTGGTTAGGTTGCTGGTTAGATTTTACATATTTTATAAAAGATGCCGTAATCAGCTTTTTTATTGAGGTTCTGAGATTCTGGCGGGAGAGGTGGCTTTTTTCACATAACGTCTTTTGACAGGCGTACACGTCTCCCCGTTTTACGGCCACCGGGATTTCGTGAAAGTAGGTGATACTTTCCTG
>CAYZOW010000093.1:0-2372 GCA_964480245.1 uncultured Nitrosopumilaceae archaeon
CTCACTTGAACCCTCATACAGCCAGGCAGCATCATATCTTCCTAATGTCCAGTAGGTGCCAATTATCTTTACACCTGGTGGTAAGTTTTGCATGATTTTTTTTCCCACTTCAACTACATCACTTGCTTTTTTTCTGAACTTAATGAGTGTTAGGAACATCATTAAAATTTGATTACCGTCTTAACTACTTAAACATACGTGACCCGAGAAGATAACTATTCTCTAGTCGGTTTCTTCTTTTCTAATTTGTAATTCTGATACCATTTTGAGTCAAGCCAGCTGTGAATATTGCTAGTCACTAGATACTTTTACAATAGGATACCAAACAAGAAAGTATGATTGGAAAATTACGAAACCAAAGGAGCCTGGAATTATCACAACGGCACAAAGCACCCAAATGGAATCTTGCTTGGTCGCCCTCATTACTATGATCCCACACACAGACTAATTCCATACAAAATTTACAAAGAAATTTACACGGTTGATTTACCATCTTTAAAATCACCAACAAACTTTCCAGCACTGAAAGCAATTTCATTAAACATCAAGCCAGAACGTGAACAGATTCCTGACATCAATACTTTAGCAAGCATACTTTACTTTTCTGGTGGTATCACAAAGACGATAAAATTTCCAGGAGTTGGGGAGTTTGAGTTCCGTGCCGCATCCTGCACCGGTGCTTTATACCATATTGAAATCTATGTCGTATGCAAGGATATTGCAGGCCTTCAAGCTGGCATATACCATTTTGACCCAAAACAAATGAAGCTAGATCTACTAAGGTCAGGAGATTATCGCGGCGTTCTTGTTCGTGCTAGTGGATATGATGATATAGCAAAACATGCCCCCCTCATTTTGGTCTATACTGACATCTTTTCAAGAAATACTGTCAAGTATAGGGCACGGGAATACCGACATGCTTTTTGGGACTGTGGTACAATTTTGGCAAATACTCTTGCCATAAGTACCGCACATGGATTATCTTCTAAAATAATAGCAGGATTTGTTGATGAATCAGTAAATTCACTTTTAGGATTGAATCAAGAAAAAGAAGTATCGCTTGTACTGGTACCGATAGGATTTGTTGATGGCGCGTCAGATCAGGTGCCAGACGTGTCGCCACTGCGATTACAAACAGAACCACTATCAAACTATGATATAGATTATCCGGAAATAAGTGAAATGCACAACGCATCATCGCTAAGCTCAGTCAAAGAAGTTCAGAGCTGGCATGGTAAGACACATAAAATGACAATTCCAAATGCAGAAAACCTTGTTTCATTGAGTCCTTTTACTAAAGATAATCTGCCACAAAATCATATAGAACAGGTAATAATAAAGCGCGGCTCAACAAGAGTATTTTCACACGAATCGATCTCATTTGAACAGCTATCGGGAATAATTTATTATTCTACACAGGGTATTGCAGCTGATTTTCTTGAACCTTATGGTAGCACACTAGTTGACCTGTATATGATAGTAAACGCAGTTGACGGACTAAAATCAGGCTCTTATGTTTACAGCAAGAATCAAAATGGTTTGCAAATGCTTCGTGCAGGAGAGTTTAGGCATGTTGCAGGAAATCTCGGACTGGATCAGGACCTGCCAGCAGATGCTAGTGTTGATATATTTTTGATGAGTGACCTCAATGCAGTACTAAAAAGATTTGGCAACCGTGGATACAGGGCAGCCCAGCTTGAGGCAGGCATCATTATGGGAAGATTATACCTTGCTTCATATGCTCAAAAGCTTGGAGTAACAGGTCTGACATTTTATGATGATTCCGTTACTAGCTTTTTTTCTCCCCATGCAAAAGACAAGAGTACAATGCTTCTTGTTGCAATAGGAAAAAAGAGATCACTGTCTTAACATAAGACTGATTAGTTCAGTATTCAATTTACAACCAGCGTGAATCGTGACACATTCAAATCGTGGTTAGATTTGTACGGAACCGCGTGGAAAACTCGAGATCCTAAACTCATCAAGAAACTTTTTGCTGACCATGCAAAATACTACGAAAAGCCATTTGAGTCACCCATAAGCGGTATTGCATCAATTACGGAATACTGGTCTGTTATCGCACAAACTCAGGAAAATGTCCACTTTGATTATGATATTCTTGCTGTAGACAAAAAACAAGGAATGGCACATTGGTCTGCATCTTTTGTGCGCAAGCTAACTCAAACTCAGGTTAAATTGGATGGTTTCTTTCTAGTGCAGCTTAATTCTGAAAATAAATGCACCATTTTTAAGGAATGGTGGCATAGCCAGAAAAGAAAACAAGTAGACTAAAATGAGATTCAATTTGTTCTAAAAATCAGATATAGAAACTTTAAACCAGCTATAAGCTAATTAAAACAATTTTTTATTTT
>CAYZOW010000094.1:0-2336 GCA_964480245.1 uncultured Nitrosopumilaceae archaeon
ACAGATCATCTTTAGTTGATCTAATTAAGTCTTTTGTAAATTATCTAAATAATATAATATTCTTACAGTCAAAAAGTGCTAAACGTTTAAAGGTGCTTAGAAGGGACTTTGAATTCTTGCAGGTTAAAGTTCTTGGCGCTGCTCAAGAGGTAGGCCGATCGGCATTTCAAGTTAATTGTGATGGCGCAAATTTTCTTTTGGACTATGGGGTTCTTTTAGGAAAAGAACCATCGTATCCAATGCATGTAAAACCAAAGGATATTGATGCGGTTGTTATAACTCATGCACATCTTGATCACTCTGGTAATGTACCATCTCTTTTTGTAAATGGAAAAAGTGATGTTTACGCTACACCACCAACGCTAGACCTTTCTAGACTTTTGATCGAAGACATGCTCAAATTGGAAAAAAACTTTCTTCCCTTTGAAATGCCAGAAGTTGTCAACATGATAAAGCATTCTAAAGAAATTGGATATAGAGAAAAAATTAAGCGTGGTAATTCTTCATTTGAGCTACGAGAGTCCGGACATGTAGTTGGGGGCGGTGCAGTAATTGTTGAGTCTGAAAACAAAAGACTCTACTATACAGCCGATATAAATCTCAGAGGATCCCGTATGTTGCGTGAGGCAGACTTGGACTTTGGTGAAATTGATCTGTTGATAACAGAAAGTACCTATTCACAAACTGTGCAGATGCCGCGTGATGAATCTGAAGAAAAATTCATAGAGTTTGCATATGAGGTTTTGGATAGAAAGGGTTTTCTTTTTGTACCATCTTTTTCCGTAGAAAGGTCACAAGAGATTGCTTGTGTTCTGAAAAATGCCAAATTCAAGCACAAAGTCATCATGGATGGAATGGCTGTAAAGGTAAACGAGATACTGCTTCACTATCCAGAATATCTGCGTGATCCGAAAGTTTTCGCTGATTCAATTCATCAAGCTGTATGGATAAGAGGGGGAAGGGAAAGGAAAAAGGCACTAAATGAACCCTGTGTAATAATATCGCCTGCAGGAATGCTTGTTGGCGGTACTGCAGTGTACTACTTACAACAGCTTGCACTTGACAAGAAAAATGGTATTGCTATGGTTTCATACCAAGGTGAAGGTACTCCTGGCAGAAAACTTCTTGAAACAGGTCGTGTCAATATTCATGGAAGAGATGCCAAAGCACAGGCTGAGGTCAGACAGTTTGAGTTCTCCGGTCATGCTGACAGAAATGATCTTTTTGAGATAATCAGTAAGATAAAAGGAAGCCCAAAGGTTCTCACAGTTCATGGCGATACAGATTCCTGTACCAAGTTTGCAGACGAAATACATGAAAGATTTGGATTTGATGCGTGGGCACCAAAAGCTGGTGAAGTGATTACTGTTTGAGATGCAAAGCATTAAAAAAATAAATCTCGATCTTACCATTAATAGCGGTCAAGTTTTTCTTTGGGACAAAATTGATGACTTTTGGTACGGCGTAAATGGGCAAGAGGTTTTGAGAGTTAATGAAGAACCATTTGAGGTAATTTACAATCAAAAAACATTAAATGATCTTTTCAGGCAAGGTGACAACTTAGAAAAAATCCTAAAAGGTATATGCAAGGACAAAATTGTAAGGACAGCAGTATTCCGCTTTCCAGGATTAAGGCTGATGCGACAAGATCCATTTCAATGCTACATATCTTTTATCTGCTCTTCAAATTCATCCATATCAAACATTAAGCAAATGTTAAAGAAAGTTTGCAGGAAGTTCGGCAATAGAGTGAATTTTTTTGGCAATGAGTTCTTCACCTTTCCAGAAGCTGAAAAACTCGCTAATGCTAATTTGAAAGATCTGTTATCATGCGGTCTTGGGTTTAGGGCAAAATCTGTAAAAAAGGCGTCCATTGCAGTTGTTTCTGGAATAATAGATTTTGAACTTTTAAAAAAATTGGATTATAGAACTGCAAAGGAAAAGCTCAAAAACATTTATGGGGTAGGAGATAAAGTTGCTGACTGTATACTTTTGTTCTCGCTTGAAAAGTTAGAGGCTTTTCCTATAGATAGATGGACACTTAGAATATTACAAAAATACTATTCAAAAAAATTTTATGAGGTGATTGGTAAATCATTTACTGAGAAAAAATATGCGATTGTTCATGAAAAAATTGTAAAGCATTTTGGTCCCTATGCGGGATATTCTCAACAATTTCTTTTCAAAATGGAAAGGGATCTAAACAATAGAAAGTGGTTGTAAAAAACCCTTAATATGGTAGCCCAGTGCCACATTCTTGGGCCTGTAGCTCAGCATGGATAGAGTGCTGGACTTCTAATCCAGTGGTCAAGGGATCGAAGCCCTTCGGGCCCGCT
>CAYZOW010000095.1:0-2301 GCA_964480245.1 uncultured Nitrosopumilaceae archaeon
GTGATCTTAATTTCGTGGGTGATGCTTCAGTTACTGAACAAAGTAAAACCTCACTTGCGCTTGACGGTCAACAAGATTATGTTCAAGTAAGTAGCTCAAATTATACCAGAGAATTGGCTAGTCTTACAATCTCTGCATGGGTAAAACCAGACTATTCTAATGGTTCCCCAGAATTTACTATAATAAGCAATGAGAATGCATTTGTTCTTGCTATAAATAATAACATTCCACTAGAAAAAATAACAAAATTCTCTGTGTTTGACGGAATAAGCTGGCATACTGTGGAATCCATATCACAAGTTAAGGAAGAGTGGACACATCTGGCAGCAACATTTGGTGATTCATCAATTAGCATTTATGTCAACGGCAATCTGGAAAATACTGTCCAAATAATGAGTGTACCAATTTTTGTTGATGGAAAGTTTGAAGCATTACCTGTAGATTCAATCTCATCTGGTTCAGACATTGTAATAGGCGCATATATTAATTCAAGAAAGAATATTTCAAGCAGCCAGTTTTCAGGACTAATTGGGGAGGTACTTGTTTACGACTCACTCTTGGTGCCGTCACAAATTACACAGCTATACAACCAGGACATGTCATCGTACTATTCGGCAGAAAAGACAGCTGATCTTTCTATAATTAATGATGATATACAGATTGGTACACTAGTACCCCTTTCCCATTTTGAATAGAACACTTGTTTGTCTGACTATATTTTTGTGAACTTGACTTTGACCGCAAGTTTGCCTTTGTATATGTCGATTTTTATGTTGTCAAGTGCTGAAATGTATCGTCTAACTTCTTTTTTGCTACGCGCCATAAATGTGCCATTTGGAATTAACAGACCATCTCGTATTAGTGAATTAATTTTTCTATAGCCAGAAGTTGATGGGATTTTACAAATATCTAAGATTTCAATAGGAGTTCTTGACTTGTCTTGCGTAGAATCAAGAATCTTTTTTTTGTCATCATCTGCAAAGGCTTTTAGAATTAATTCAGCAACTAATTGATCTTCTATCTCCATCCATTCATAATTTGCATTATTGTCATATTTTTTGCTAGTATTGATAAATTGATTTCTTGTATGTTGTAAGTTTCTCCTAGCAGCTGTAAATGCCATAAAAGAACTCTTTTCTATATAGTCTGAGATCTCGTGCCTCTGATTAATATCTGACTCTAGTTCCATATGTGACTTTTTTGTTTCATAGAATAAAAATACCAACTCCCAAAAACGGAAATTAACAAATATTTTTTGCATAGTTTATTTTTTTCTTAGACAAAACTAAATTATTTCTAAACTGAAGAAATCTTACAATTGATTAGATCAACGATATCTTACCTGTCAGATCTGAAGAAAAAATTTTTTGTACACTGAAAATTAAAGTCATCATCAAGTGCTTTAGTTTCATCAAAAGCTGGCACTAAGGGGTGTTGAAGGTGCACAAATTACAATAAAAACATCTGATTTAGCAAGTCAACCCCTTTATGCATTAGGATCTGGAAAAATGGAAACTTTTACGCCTGGAAGTCCTGTAGGTCATACTATAACAAGAATCAGAACACTACCTGATGGATCACATTGCAGACAACTTTTGATGTAATATCAAGTTGTACTCAAACATAATTCGCAGAATTTCTATTGAATTTCTAAATCTTACATACAAAATCTAACATTAATCTAAGAAAAATTATTTTGTCATGTATTTGAAAAACATTACGCGATCACGTATTTTTGAAAAAATAACTTACTGATCCATATGTATTGTTAAAAACTTGTGGTGTTGATGAGAGCAGAAAAATCTGTAAAAATTCTAGCGATATTTCTTGGATTAATTCTAACAGGTCCACTTGCTGGTTCTATGGCATTTGCAGATCCTCCCGCCGATTGTAATGGGATGCCTGCAGGCATAATTGGTACAGATGGTAATGATAATTTGTCAGGAACACCTGGAGCTGATATAGTTAGTCTTGGTCTAGGAAATGATAAATTTAATGGTAATGGCGGGGACGATGTAATTTGTGGCGGTCCTGGCAATGATCAACTAAAAGGCAATGGTGGTAATGACCAGATATTTGGTGAAGATGGTAATGATGATCTGCAAGGCGGTAATGATAATGACTATATAATTGGCGGTCTTGGCAATGATAAAATAGATGGCGGCAATGGAGTTGACATTGCTGATACCCAAGGAGACGATGTAAAAGCTAAATCGATTGAAATTGTTCTTGGCACTTCAGGAGCTACAGGTCCAACTGGTCCAACAGGAGGTACAGGTGATACAGGAGCAACAGGTGACG
>CAYZOW010000096.1:0-2286 GCA_964480245.1 uncultured Nitrosopumilaceae archaeon
AATTCTGTTACAATCCTCACAGCGTTTTCGTCTATAGTAACTCAATTTCTTTCACCAATCCATAGTGCCTTCGACTTCTTTAGTTCTACCTCTTATCAGCTTTAAAAAATTCCATTAACAAAGCAACTATTGGCGACTAGCTCCCTATAATGACTCAACACGCCCCAATTCAAGTATGAAAAAGCGATCACATGCATCTTATGTAGCAGCAGGCAAGAAAGGTGCAAGAACTAGAAAAAGAACCGGTAACTAACCGATCTTATACAGAAATTGGTAGATTTTGAATATCATTTTCAAGCTTTCTGTATTACTCTAGATAATTTGCACTTTATTAACACATAATCAATGATCCTATCCTGCGAAACTTTCTTCATCTGCATGAGAGACCTAAAGAGAATATTTTCAAGATAAGATGGATACTTTTTCATTATCGTTTCTCTCAAATTTTTTCTGTTTTTAATATAATAATCAGTCAGTGGTCCATAGACATTCACACCAATGTTTTTTATTTCCATTATCTGAAATTCTTCCCTTTTGATTATAGATATAACATATTCTAACGCATAATGTTCTGACGACCAAGTTAGCGAAAGAATGCCAAGCTTTGCAAACATCATTAATGGTTTAGCAACAGTAACTGGAATTGCAAGTACTAGCAATCCATTTTGTTTTAGAACTCGTTTGGATTCTTTAATGAAATGACTTAGAGGTTTGAAATGCTGTGCAGATTCTAATGCAATTATTCTGTCTACGGATTGTCTTGGAAATGGTAATGATGTGGAAGTCGAGTTTACAAGATTGATGCCATCAACCATAATCGAATTTTTCAACTGCAGAAAATTGATGTTGACGCATACAATTTCAAGTGATTTGTATGCAGACTTCCATTCAACTGCAGGTGCAGAAAATCCACTTCCTACATCTATCACATATTTTACAGAATCTAGCTCAGCCATTTTACCAACTAATCTGCACAATTCATGTTGTGCCTGCAAAGGATTATGAGTATTTGTATCCCAGTACCCAAAATTAAGTATGCTACTGCCAGTTGCAAGCTGCATAACCTGCGACAAGGAGTTGTAAAGATTGATTACATCTTTCTCACTTCGTCTAAATGTCCACAACAAAACTTGGATTGGATCGATAGTCAATGTTTACTGTAAATTGCTTTCTGATATATACTACAATGTTAGAAAAGAACTAGGGAAGATCACTTGACACTGAAGTACAGTATTTGTGAACCCATCTTCCTGTCTGGTCTTTGGCAATTTCCTTTCCTGGCATTATTTTCTGACCACAAGCAACACAAGAAGTGGTAAACTTTGCTTTCATTGTTTTTCTAGAGTTTCAATACAATAAAAGCACTGACATGGAATCAATACAAATTACTGGTTAGCTATTTGCAAAGTTTACGAGAACGTGCAGATTTTCAGGCACAAATGAGAGGATTGCATTTTTACTCTTTGTCTATAAAAATGGTTCCATTCAACAATGGCGCTAAACTTTGTGGATTTTTGTTGTATTTGTTTACTATGTATAGTACTTTATCATCACCTTCTGGTAATGGGTTGGCACAACGTCCACATTTTGGAAGTGTAACTACTGCATCATAATCAATTTCTCCTATGAACTTGTCACACTGGCAGCAATGGATTGATTTCATATCATATATGTTCAAACTTGGTCACTTCTGTACAGACGACTCTTTGTTATGATTCACAAAATTTCTTATTGCCGTTTTAATTTTTTTAGTAACTTCTAACATCGGGTTTAGTAGCGTCTATCACTTATAACGGTATGGAAGAGTATCATTTGGTGCATAACAGCCAGAGATTGGCATGATCATCTCTGAAATTTAGAGAAAATCTGTATTTCCAGCCTAAGCGCCCCCTTTAAAATATATTCAAAGATGACAAGTTATGAAATCATCCTTTTCTCTTTCTGCGGACAGCATTCTGGTCTGCTCTTCTTAGGTGTTTACCTTTTTTTCTTTTTGCCATGACAACATTATGACACAAGTCAGTATGTTAACTCTTTTCCAACAAATCATGCTCTTCGTTATGACGTGAAAAAGTATCCTAAAATTGTGCTTGGGTTCTTAGTTTTCCCAATACCATTTCTGTTTAAAACCATCATGTTTTGATTTATGTGCCACCTTGAAATGTCTCTCTAATCGTACAGGATCGGTAAATCGCATACCGCATTCTTTACATTTGAAGTCTTTTTGTTCGTTATCCACATTAGAATATGATCTTTACTTAATCAAAACTTTTACGACAGACGGCA
>CAYZOW010000097.1:0-453 GCA_964480245.1 uncultured Nitrosopumilaceae archaeon
TTCTTACCTTGAAGACATCGGAGAGCACGGTGAAAATACCTTTTGTGCCCTCATAGATTTCAACGCTGGAAGACTCTTTCAACGTGCTTTTCAGCGCATCTAGTTGAGGAAGAACAGACTGGATGAGCTTTTTCCTTTCCTCAGTCTTTTCAAGCAGGCGCTTTGGACTTGTTGCCTCAAAGTAAGTGATGCCTTTTTTTACGATCTTTGAGATAAGACCTTTTTCTGACAAGTATTGAAGAGTGTTGTAAACTGTTGTTCTAGGAAACTCAAGTTTTCTGCTGATTTCCTGCAGTTTCACGTTTCCCAACGGCAAAAGGGCAAGGTAAACCTTGATTTCCTTCTCAGAAAGGCCGTATTCTTTCAGCGCAATATCGAGGTCCATTACGGAATTTGGGGCTTTTTCATATATAAACTTTGTGTTTTTGTCGCCCATTTTGGTGGACAATAATC
>CAYZOW010000097.1:463-1047 GCA_964480245.1 uncultured Nitrosopumilaceae archaeon
CGTATTCCTTCAGCGCAAGATCGAGGTCCATTCTCACGTTTAGGTTTTCTTGATATATAAATCTTGTGCTTTGTCGCCCATTTTGGTGGACAATAATCTATATACTGCAATAGTTATTATTGAGAAGTAACGAATAAAGCAATGGGTGACCAAAATGACACAATATCAAGTAAAACTAATCGAAGAGACTTTGAATGGAAAGTATTTGGTTATGCAAAGCGGAGATTCACGACTACTTGTAGCCTTTAAACCTGAGGGCATTGGAGGCCATAGCGACATGCTAGCGACATTAAAACGCATTCGATGCGGGGAAGAGGAAGACATAGAAAGCGAAATAAAGGAAATCATAAAGGGGGGCGGAGATAGAAGCCGTCTAAGGGAGGCCTTAAAAGGAATCAGAAACATGGACTATTTTGAAGGCATTGGGGGCGGACAATACAGCATTGAAGAAGGCAAGCTTGAATTATTTGGAAAGTCTTACAGTTTCGGACCTGTTGAACCGGCGATTTTGAAGGAATTCGAAGCGCCGATAAAACAATACTGCGCAAAAGAAGGACTTGAGCTTAAGACGCTGACCATAGAAC
>CAYZOW010000097.1:1057-1856 GCA_964480245.1 uncultured Nitrosopumilaceae archaeon
GCTAATAAATGGGAGGAGGAACCAGAATGACTATGAACAAACTGTGGATACTACTCGCTTTGCTGGTCGCATGCGCGCCAGCAGCACAACAGCCGATAAAAATCGGCGCACTAGCAGCGCTAACAGGCAACCTGGCAAACATTGCTTCTGAAGAAAGAATAGGGCTGGAAATTTCGGTTGACGAGATTAATTCTGAAGGCGGAATAAACGGAAGACCTATTCAGCTGATATGGGAAGACGGCAAATGCGACCCAAAAGAAGCAACTACGGGAGCGATAAAACTCGCTGAAGTTGACGGAGTCAAAGTAATCATGGGCGGAACGTGCACAGGAGAAAGCATGGCGATAGCCAAGATTGCTGATGCCAACAAAATAATAGAAATGTCATCGGTCACATCAGGAAGCGTCTACTCAGGAACGGGACCATGGACATACAGAACAAACCCTGTAGACAACGGAAAAGATTTTGTAGAATACCTCATTTCAAAAGGCTACAAAAAGTTTGCAATGATAAACGAGCAGACAGACTTCTCGCAATCCATCAGAAAGGACGTCAGAAAATTGGTTGAGCTGAGCGGAGGACAAATAGTTGCAGACGAAAACGTTGACGGCAAAGAAACTGACTTCAAGACATCGCTGGCAAAACTGAAAGCATCAGGAGCTGACGCTTACTTCCTGAACACCAACTCAGGACCAGTAGGAATATTGTTCGCAAAACAGGCAAAAGAGCTTGGACTCGCGCCATTATACGGCTCAAGAGGATACGAAGCTGCAAAGGTTGCCGACTATCCGAATGAGCT
>CAYZOW010000097.1:1885-2237 GCA_964480245.1 uncultured Nitrosopumilaceae archaeon
GTTGTAAAAATGGACACGCCGCAAGCGCAAAAGTTGTTTGCAGAATACGAGAAGAAAACAGGCAAGACGCCATTCTGCGCGTTCTGTGTAGCTTCGCGCTATGATGGAATGAAAATAATCGCAAACGCGATTGAAAAATGCGGAGAAGACACAGCGTGCATACAAAACTGGCTGAACACAATGCCACCATATGAAGGCGTCATTGGAAGCTTTACATTTGATGAGAACGGAGATCCTACCGGAATCAAGTATGCATTCTCAATGTTCCATGACGGAAAAATACAGCCATTGAAATAATTTATTTTTTATTTAAAAAAGATCAGAAAATTTGAAAATTATTTTTCTAATTTTA
>CAYZOW010000098.1:0-2202 GCA_964480245.1 uncultured Nitrosopumilaceae archaeon
AGCAGAGCAACAGCCATACCAATATAATTATCCGACAGGACAGACGCCGCCAGGCGTAATAGCAACAGTAGACGGTCGAACCGGCGGAACAAGTTATATAGATTTGCCGCCAGAAGAAGCACCAAAATGCACTTACCTGTGCACGTGCTCAGATTCCGTTTCAGGAACGTGTACTGCTGAATTGTACGATGTTTCTCCGCCTAAAAGAGTCACAACGCCCCTGGGTGATTACCCCTCAAAAGACGGCATATCTGGAAAAGGCAGCACGGGTTCCGGATTTAGGTGCACAGGAACCAACTCGGTCACGCTGTCCGGCGCGACAGACGCGGAGTGCAAGGCAAAGTCAAAATGCCCGGCATGGAAAAAAAGTGATGCCTGTAAGTTTGATTTTACAGCGTGCATTGATTCATATAAAAAGGAATGTGAAAAGAAAAAGGATGACCCAAAATACACCGACCCAAAATTCTTTCCTCCTAAAACCTCTGCGGTAGTAGCGGCCAAATAAATTTTTTACAAACTTTTATATACCGCCAATCCTGTAATTTCTAAAAAAGATGGCAGATGACGAACTAATTCAAAAATTTGTAGACCTGCATGCGCAGACCATACAGTTTCTAAACGAGGAAAAGCTCAAAGACGCCAAGCAAAGATACTTAGAAGTAGTGGAAGCATACCATTCCATAGACAAAAGCCAGCTTGAAAGATTCCACAAAGAATTAGCATACGACCAAGTAACAGCACTATTCAAGCAAGTCAATGAAACAAAAGAAAGAATACAAGTGCCGTACCACCTTATTGTTGCGGCAGTTTTGATAATAAGCTTCAGCGTGCTGATATTCCTAAAACCGAGCATAGTAGGACTGGCAGGCTTTGAAGACCTTATCCGACAGCCAACAGACATCGTGTTCACGCAAAGCCAAGTGAAGGAAGTAAGCCTTAGCGATAGGCCGCTCACGTTATCCGCAAGCGGAGAATTCTACGGCAAGGCAAAACTATTCCTAAAACAAGGAGAAAAATTCGAGCTGATTTTTGACAGCGAGAAAAACAACGGCACCACGTTCACAGAAATCTGCGAAGAAACCTGCGAAATAAACGCAAATTCCAATGTCATAGAGCTGTTTGCAGAAGTAAGCGAAGGAAGCAGGCTGATTGTGAAAGAATTATCATACAAAATACAAAGCAAAGACAACAGCGCGCCGGCGTGGAGCGGAACAAGAACGTTCTACGGATATTCAGGAAAACAGATAACAATAGACTTAGAACAATACTTCACAGACGCAGATAACGACGATTTAGTATACCTCAGCACAACAACAGAAGGCTTAGAACTAACAGTACAGAACAGCAAAGTCACGATAACGCCAGCCAGCACAGGCACAAAAAGCGTCACATTCATCGCCTCTGATTTACTTGAAGTTACCAAGATACCGGTAGCGATAGAAGTTTCGTAATATTTATAAATGAACTCCCCGTATTATTTCTTATGACAAATACATTCAACATAATTGTGGAACAGGGAGAAGATGGGTATCTTATCTCGGAAGTAGTCGGTTTGCCGGGCTGCCACACACAAGCAAAAACATTTGATGAACTCATGAAGCGCACCAAAGAGGCAATTAAATTGTATCTCAAAGTCAAAAAGATTGAAGTGCCACTGCCAAAGTTTGTTGCCTTGCAACAAATAGAAGCATAATGTCGAAAATTCCGCTTCTAAATGCAAAAGAAGTTGCAAAAATTCTTGATAAATTGGGATTCAAACTTATACGGCAAGAGGGCAGCCACATGTTCTTTGAGCATTCAGATGGGAGAACAACAGTCATTCCGAATCACGGCGGAGAAGACATAGATAGAGGATTGCTGAACAAAATAGTCAAGCACGACCTCAAAATAAGCCGTGAAGAATTCTTAAAACAGCTCTAGAATCACCTAACACGTCTTATTCTTCCAGCTTTTGCGTCTTGCAAGCTAGCTTCCAGATATAACAGTACGTCATCAACAACTTCTTTCTTTTTCGGGCTTTTACTTACCATATTGTTTTGAGACACCTTGTTGCCTTTAAACCTGTCGCAGAAAAAACCGGAAAACTTGCGGAATTTTCATATACAAAGCCTATAGCAACATTTATATACCCTATTGCATGAATTTCCAATATAAAAGGGTGATATAGTGGTATATAGTGGGAAGGGACAAATTACTGTATTC
>CAYZOW010000099.1:0-884 GCA_964480245.1 uncultured Nitrosopumilaceae archaeon
TAGAGGGCCTTTGGGCGTTGGAAAGTCTACAATAGCTCGCAGTCTTGCAAAGCTTTTGCGCGCAAAGTATGTGTCAATGGACTTGATTCTTAAAAAGCACGGCTTGGACAAGGCGCATTACAAAGGCATTCCGGCTCAGAATTTTATCAAAGCCAACAAGATTATTCTTCCAGCAGTAAAAGCCACCTTAAAATCAGACCGAATAGTAATATTCGACGGCTGTTTTTATCACAAAAAGCAGATTCAGCATATTATCAAACGTTTATCAGCTCCTCATTACATCTTCACTTTGAACGCTCCGTTGAAAGTTTGCATTTCCAGAGACAGCAGAAGAAAGAAATCCCATGGCAAAGACGCAGCCACAGCTGTTCACCATCTTGTTTCAAGATTTGATTACGGCATTGTAATCAACACGAACAAGAAAACCATTGCTCAAACATTTAAAAAAGTTCTTTCTTATTTGCCTGATGAAGAGTGATGTTTTTGTTGAAATACGGCTCGTGTTCTATTCCTTGACTGTTCTGCCATTTTTCGTAATTCAATCATTCTTCCATTGAGCTTGGCAAACCCAGTTTTATCGCTTGAGGGCGCATAGTATGTTTCCAAAAGAAGCTTTAATCTGCTGGATTTTATTGGATGGGAAAAACCAATCTTTTGATCAAATAGGACGAAATTTTCTTTTCCCGTGATTTCAAATTCATGGCAGTTTCTATCGTGGTATATCGTGTTTGAATTGATTGAAAAGCGGTCTTTTAGCATCTCTTTTAGTTCTGATAAAAATCTCAAGGAATTTGATGTAAATGCGATGTTTCTTTTCCACTCTTTTGTCTTCTTAAAAACACGGATTTTCACGCTTCCTTCATCGTCGAATGCAGCGCGAATAA
>CAYZOW010000099.1:894-1355 GCA_964480245.1 uncultured Nitrosopumilaceae archaeon
CATTTTTGATGATGTCCGGGATGAATATTTCATCGCTGCGGAAATCAGGCAAATAGTCAAGAAAATACTTGACAATGTCTTTTTTATGGTTTGTGATGAATGGTGTTCCGGTATTGTTTATTCCTTTTGTAAGAGTAATATCTGTAAAAATCACACGCATATCTTTTTCAAATTCTTTCAGAAGTTCCAAGCAAGTGTTATTGTATCTGAGATATGGTCGTGAGCCTCTGTTATTGCCAAGATAAATATTGCCATCACAGCACAATTTTGCCAAGCATCGTGCAATAGCGACATTTGTCATCAACGAAACCGCGCAGAATTCATTTAAATACCCTATGCGCGCGGATGTCCAGTGGGGTGTGAATGAACTGCCTCGATATTCAGAAACCTTTATAAACCACCTTCTCAGACCTTATAGCTATATTCTACAATGGCACCACCAAAGAAAGGCAGTAAGGCCA
>CAYZOW010000099.1:1365-1956 GCA_964480245.1 uncultured Nitrosopumilaceae archaeon
TCTCAGTCAAACCAGCTTCCGTAGCGGTGTGTACTCCATTCAGGGGGAAAACAGCTAAGCTGTCCACCTTATTTTTCTCTTTTAGAAAGCTTTTTCAACCAAACCTCAATTCTTGTAGTTATGGCAAAAGTCCTAGTAACAGGTGGTGCCGGCTTTATCGGCAGCCATTTGGTTGAAGCGTTAGTCAAGGCAAAGCACGACGTTGTTGTTCTTGATGACCTTTCTACTGGTCATGAGTCAAACCTTGCGGGTGTTAAGGGCAAGATAAGGTTCATTAAGGGAGATATTTGTGATGAAAGCGCGCTTAAAAAAGCGGTTTCTGGCCAGGACTATGTATTCCATTTGGCAGCGATCGCCAGCGTTCCTTATTCTGTTCAGTATCCATTGGAAACAAACGAGGTTAATGCTACCGGCACATTAAAAGTTCTATTAGCAGCAAGAGACGCGAAAGTGAAGCGTGTAATTTATTCCAGCAGCGCTGCTGTTTATGGCGATGAGCCTTCTTTGCCAAAAACCGAATCAAGTCCTTTAAGGCCTCAGACGCCGTATGCATTAACCAAGCTTACAGGCGAGCAATATACTCTCATCTTC
>CAYZOW010000099.1:1966-2181 GCA_964480245.1 uncultured Nitrosopumilaceae archaeon
TTGCTCTCAGATACTTCAACGTTTATGGTCCAAGGCAAGACCCAACTTCTCCATATTCAGGAGTAATAACGAAGTTCGTCACTTCTTTGAAAAAAGGCGAACAGCCCACCATTTTTGGCGACGGCATGCAGACAAGAGATTTTGTATTCGTTGCAGACGTCGTCCAAGCTAACATGAAGGCTATGGCTGCTTCAAATGCCGCAGGTAAAGTTTTC
>CAYZOW010000100.1:0-2116 GCA_964480245.1 uncultured Nitrosopumilaceae archaeon
ACAGACCGTCTACCTGAACCCTCGTTTGGCCTACACAGCTGTAGGGCTTTTCCCGGCACTTGCCAAGGCTATCAGGATAGAGCGGTACCAGTCGCCTGACGATAAGTGGTTCGAACTGCTCGGCGGGGTAACAACTCAGCGACTTGACTTGAAGGCAGTTTATGGCCAGAAACGGAAGGTAGACACTTACCGGATTCAGGAGCTTTCACAGGAAGCGAAAGAGGCTTTTGAGTCGGGACGGCTGAATGAGTATGAACAAAGAAAAGCAGAGCTTGAGGCGCTGCTTGCAAAACTGAAAGAAGACTACGCAAAGGTGAATCCAAGCGTAATCCGAGGAGCACAGGTACAATGAAGAAATTACTGATAATTTTTTTGCTGGTAGCAAGCCCCATATTTGCCTACACGACAAAGGTGTATGAAGTGTTTGCAGCCACATCTGGTTCGGCAACAGTGTATACTGTCCAAACAGGCTATACGGCCCACTGCGTCATCGTAGCCCAAGATGGCACAACTACAGATACGATGACTGTGAAGTTTACAATTTCCGGGACTGTTGGCCCGGCTTTCACCATAAACGCGGGAGAGGCGCTTTCTGTGGGTTGTGGGGACACGAATCCTTCATATATATCTGCCATCACCGTTACGGCAGTTAGCGGAACACCTACATTTAGGATTCTGGCTCTGGAGACAAAATGAATCGGCACCTGATTCTTTTGATTTTAATAGTTTTTGTTTGGACGCTTTCGGCATCAGAATTAAAAAAGCCGAGCGGAAGCGGAACAGCTTCCGATGTATCCTGCACCACTTGCATTGACATTAGTGGAGAAACCAATCTTGCCGTTACTGCGCCAATAGTTTTGACTGGCGATACTGTTTCTGTGACTCAAAATGCTGGTACCAATATTGCAAATGATTTAGAAGAAGAAGGAGTCACATGCACCGGATGCGTAGACGCAACGGATCTTGCCAATGCTGCTGTCTCGGCTGTCCATTCCTTTTCGATTGAAACTCCTGGTGCTGCTGAAAATATCATTGCGTTTGTCACCGACGTTGCCATTACAGTTGTATCCGTCTCATCGGTCTGTCTTGGCACGACTCCTTCCGTGACCTGGAATTTTGCGCACGGCACAGACATCACTTCTACTGCCGATGTATTCAGTGCTGATCCGACAACGACGAGCGTTACGACTCTTGAGGTAGACAATTCCAGCTTTACCGATGCTACGATAGCGGCAAGCGAAGCAGTACTGTTTCAAAGTTCAGCGGCTTCGGGAACCATTCTGGTATGCAATTTTACGATGTTTTATACGGTTGACTAAATGGACAATCGAATATTCCGTGGATTAATCCTCTTCCTACTGCTATTTGCGTCTCCATGCTTTGGTGCGCGGCTGAAGTCGCAAGGGTGGGAAATGAATGGCCACACGTCATGGGCGGACAGCGGTTCTCCGGTTATTACAACCACGGGCCCTAGAAGCGGAATCTACGCAATGCAGATAACCGGACTTTCATCCGCTACGGCTATGCGGTCAAGCACTTCCGGGGCAAATGCGAACACCAATTACTATCGGGCCTATTTCAAGTTTACAACTTTCCCGAGTGCAGCAAATTATATTCTTAGTGTAGGAAATAATCTTACATCGGAAAGAGCAGGAATGACGATAAACAACGTTGGCGCATTGCAGTTAATGAGCGAAGACGGGGCAATAGGATCAACGACCACGCTGTCTACGGGGGTTTGGTATCGTTTGGAGTTATTTGTTGATCGTGCGCCTGCGACGGGTTCGCAGGTTGTAACGGGCCGAGTTGATGGCGTGGAATTCGCAACCACTACTACACAGGACTTAGCCGGCACGGTAAATAATTTCATGCTCGGCGGCAACTTAAACGCCGAAGCAAACACAACCGGTGTTTGGCTTATTGATGATGCAGCGATAAACAATACCATCGGCAGCTTTCAGGCGAGCTGGCCGGGTGCGGGAAGCATTATTAATCTTGTTCCTTCTGCAACGGGCGACTCGGACACGTGGGCCGGAACGTGGGAAGACTTAGATGAGCTTCCGCCGGATGCTGTAGCAGATATTTCCTCGCTTACGTTGAACGATATTGAAGATAT
>CAYZOW010000101.1:0-467 GCA_964480245.1 uncultured Nitrosopumilaceae archaeon
GCTGTCTGTCAGCTCTGACAGCGACGGTATCAAAAACAGCGCTGTTATTCCTATTGCGATTACTGCCGGGTCATTCGGGAATATCATCAATGCGATGAACAATCCTAAAATAGTGTACCCTATTCCAAGCAGAAACCCATACCAAGGGTGATCGTGCAGGAACTGCGCTGAATACAATCTTTCGAATACCATTCAATATGATAGTCAGAAAGCGCTTTTAAACTTTTGTTCTGAGTAGAGAGTGAACCTTTCAAGAATGCACTTACTTTAAGTAATGTAGAGCGATCTGTTCTCCTAACAATTCGAACTTGTCCTTATCTTTTCCAATTGTGGAAATAATATACATGGCGCCGGATGTTGCCAGCAGGCGAATATCATTTTTGTTATCAGTTGACGTATAACATACTTTGATTGGGTGCTTGAGATTTTTGATCATTGAGAGAACCGTCAATCCGCCTTGAGGGTCG
>CAYZOW010000101.1:477-752 GCA_964480245.1 uncultured Nitrosopumilaceae archaeon
ATTCTGCGATAAGGTCGCTTGATGTTGTTACGAGTTTGAACATGATAGGAGAAAAAGGGCCGATTTCACCATTACACACAAACCAGCCTGATTCTTTTTTGATTTCTATTGGTTCTTTTCTTCCGAACATTTTCATCATAGCTATCAAAATTCCGGTGACATATACCTGGGGAAGATCTTCAAACGCGTCATCGCCAATAAGAATTCTCAATAGCTTTGCCATATGCGCATAATTTTATTCTTAATATTTAAATTTGCCTGAATTTAGCTTATTC
>CAYZOW010000101.1:809-2080 GCA_964480245.1 uncultured Nitrosopumilaceae archaeon
GAAAAGGGTTTTTTGAAATTGATGCCGATAGTTACAGTGTCAGCATAAATTTCCATCCATGCGTGAGTTATCATGCCTTCGGGCATGTAGCGTACTTCGCTTAATGGATATGATGAAGACGTTTCGCCAAATGGCTTTCGCGCGTATTCATTATAGAGATATCTGCACTTGATGCCTTTGGCTATTCTTCTGGCATGATATTCTCTAAAATACGGAGTCAGGCGGTCGTATGGTGTTCTCGCAATGCCAACAATCCACATTTCATCGCCTCTTTTCATTATTTTCAGGGTTCTTTCACGCGCTGTCTGGATTCCCCTTAGACCGTCAAATACTTGGGCTGTTTCCTCTGTTACGATTGACAGCTGTTTCAACTCAAGTTCTGGTATGAGTTTCTTGAGCTGTTCTTCGCGTTCTTTGAGCTGGTCCTCTTTTTCTCTCAAATACACTAAAAGCCTGTTTGGGTCTGCAGCCTTGAAGTATTTCACTTTTTTCTTCATTATGTGGCTGACAAGCCCTTTTTTTGCTAGGCGGGCAAGAATTGGATAAACTTTGGAAACAGAGACAGTGGAATGTTCGACTATTGGCCCTGTAGTAGATTCTCCAAGGCCTATGAGCGCCATATAGACCTTAATTTCACCTTCTGTAAGCCCTAACTCTTCAAGTATTCTGGTATCCATAATAGACGATAATGCGCACTTGCATTTAAGCTTTACCCCCCATGGGGAAGATAAACTTTTAATAGTTACTATCACTATATAGTGGTAGAAATAACAAAAGGTGATCAACATGAAAACAAATGCATTCAATCATCCACTGCCGGAAATCAAGGAACTGTTTTCGGACAAGAAAGTAGAACAACGCATACGGGAAGTACTGCAGAGCGTGCTGTCTTTCTTGGAAATAGAAGGCCCAGAGGAAGTTATCGAATTTACTCTGGGAAAAGCAAAGAGCCTGAGTATGGTTGACTACGAGAAAAGCGTTCACCAGTTATTCGATAAAAAAAGGGTAACCCAGCGCATCCCAATGAAGCTTGGCAGTAGGGCGCAGCTAATGTTCGACCAGATTAAAGACTTCATTTCAGGTCACCAGATTCTCGACTTAGGCTGTGGAGATGGCAAAGTAGGCGAGCTCATCGCAAAACAAGGACGACATGTTGTTTTGACAGACGTCTACGAAAACGGCAATATTTCAAACCTGGCCCTGCCCTTTGTAAAAATCATATCAGGCAAACCGCTGCCGTTCGACAGCGACTTGTTTGACACCACTCTTTT
>CAYZOW010000102.1:0-2018 GCA_964480245.1 uncultured Nitrosopumilaceae archaeon
CTTCCAGAAGTTTTTGTTTTATTTTAGCTGCAATGCCTCCAGCAAACAAAGGACCATTTGGCAAAATTATTGCACATCTACCTTTTGATTTCAAACTATACATGATGAATAACAAAAATGCAAGTGCAGTATCTGATGTTTGCATTCCTACGGGAAGATTTGACGAGATGCCAGATTCTTCTTCTCCACCAAATGGTGGATTTGTCATTATCACATCATATTGATTTTCTTCAGTGATCTCTCGTAGTGGCTTTGCCAAAGTATTTGTTCTTATAACATCTGGCTCAACTATCTCATGTAGTAGCATATTCATCATTGCTAAAAGATATGGCATTGGTTTTTTTTCAATTCCAAAAAGTGTATCCATTCGTAGTTTTTTGATGTCCGCCTTTGATTTTTCGTCTTTTTTCATGTATTCAAATGATTCAACCAAAAATCCACCAGTTCCGCAAGCTGGATCAAGCACTTTTTCAGATTTTGTTAGATCTGGTTTGATTTGATTTACAATAAATCTAATCACTGGTCGTGGAGTGTAGAATTCACCATTAGAACCAGCTGCATCTCTCATCTCTACTAACATTTCTTCATACATCTTTGCCATGGTGTGAATGTCGTCAGTTGAGACAAAGTCTACCTTGTTGACTAGATTGATTATCTGACGAAGCACATAGCCACTTAGTATCCTGTTGTTTAGCTCTTTGAAGATAGAAGCTATGACGTCCCTTTGTTCGTATCCTTTTCCACCCACTAGCCCACCAAGAGTGGGAAACAAGTCTTCGTTTACAAATTTGATAAGATCAGGACCTGTAAGACCTTTTGATTCATCTGTTGCCCAGTCTCGCCATCGATATGGTTTTGGGATGGCTTGCTTGTAGTTTTTATCTATGGCAGCACGTTTTGTTTCAAAATCATCAAAGCATTTTAAAAATAAAATCCATGCAAGCTGCGGTATTCTGTCAACATCAGTGTTTAGTCCTGCATCTTTACGCATTAAATCTCGAGCTGACTTGATTGTAGATCGTAGTGATTGTGAGTCCATGATTAGTTCTCTGAATACAACTCTTTTGTGATCTCAATTAGAGCTTTGTCATAGTCTTCGCCACCATGGAATCTTTCGTTGATAATTTTCACTGGTCCACCAAATTGTTTGAATTTGTCCAAATCCAAGATCTCACGTCCTTCTAGTTCTTGGTAACCTTGTTCAGCATAATGGTCTAGTATTACATCTAATACTTCTCGTGCCTTTTGTGGATATTTTTCCAAAAATGCCTTTTTCCTTATAGAATTTGCTCGTTCAAGTCTTGTTCGTGTATTGGAATTGAATGCAAAGTGAAGCAGTAAGTCAAGAGCATCTGCCTTGTACATTTGCGTCACCTCTTGTAGGTGTGCAAAAGTAATTCCTCTTTTTTCCAGCTCTTTTACAAAATGTTGTCTATTTTCAGGTTCTGTCCAAATCTTGTATAGCTGAGTTTGGTTGTCATTAACTAGTCTTCGTACTTGTTCTCCAGTATAATCTTGATATGAAATCAGGCGATTGCCACTAATTGACTGGTCAAAGATTAAGACTGCCTCTCCTCTGATCTCTACTTTTTCTCCCTCTATGTGATACGTCTCAATCTGTACTGGTTCTGCAATGACTGGTTCTTCACCTCTTCGTTTTCTTTCTTCATCTTCTAGCCTCTTTTTTTCAGCTTTTTCCAACATTATTCGTTCTTTTTCTTGTGTAATTCTTGCACGCTCTTCTTCTGTTTCTTGTACAGCAGGTCCGTCCCACTCTTCATCTTTGAATAATCTTGTAGCTTTTCGATAATCAATAATTGTAAACCACATCTTTTCTTTTGGTTCAAAGACTCTGGTTCCTCTACCAATGATTTGCTTAAACTCTGTAATAGAATTAATGCTCTTATCTAATGCAATGACACGACATGTTGGAACATCTACTCCTGTAGACAATAATCTAGAAGTCACTGCAATTACAGGAAAGTCCTTGTTTGGTTCCTGAAATTTATCAAGATATT
>CAYZOW010000103.1:0-2005 GCA_964480245.1 uncultured Nitrosopumilaceae archaeon
CCGTTTGTGTACTGAACCAGCAGCAGCTCCAGCGCAACCAAAGAAGATGAAAGAAGAGAAGATGATGAAAGAACCAATGATGAAAGAACCAATGAAAGCAGCACATGAGTTTCAATCTAAAACAGGAACACTCACATCGGTACAAGACCCAGGCCAGGGACATGATAGTCACCAGCTTGCGATAATCTTGGCACCAAGTGATAAGACCTACACAGGATTGCTGACTTACTCTACATCTGAAAAAATCCAGCTTGTGGCATTACATGGTCCACTTGCACCAGGTGAAGATGTTGGTCAAGCAATATGGACTCCAGACGGAAAGACCAAGTTTGCCTTGACATTTGTAGATCCTAAAAACTCAATGGGTACTTGGGCATTTTCTGGCAACGCCTTGGCAGTGCACACAATGAAGACTAAACCATTCCAAGTGAGCTATTCAGTAGGTTACATGGAACTTGATAAATCTGATACTGTAAAATCAGGAACACTCACATCGGTACAAGACCCAGGCCAGGGACATGATAGTCACCAGCTTGCGATAATCTTGGCACCAAGTGATAAGACCTACACAGGATTGCTGACTTACTCTACATCTGAAAAAATCCAGCTTGTGGCATTACATGGTCCACTTGCACCAGGTGAAGATGTTGGTCAAGCAATATGGACTCCAGACGGAAAGACCAAGTTTGCCTTGACATTTGTAGATCCTAAAAACTCAATGGGTACTTGGGCATTTTCTGGCAACGCCTTGGCAGTGCACACAATGAAGACTAAACCATTCCAAGTGAGCTATTCAGTAGTCGCGAGCCAATAAAGTTCTGAATCATTCTATCTTTATTTTTTTATTATTGCTTTAGTTAGAATATATCAAAATCCTATGTCTATGTCAAATCCGCCGCCACCGCCCATGTCAGACCCTGAATCCCCTGTATCTCCTGTGTCAGTTGCGGTATCTGCCTCTGCAGGAATCTGGCTTTCTGGAATGTAGCTGGACATGGCCATGCCCATGAAGCTAAGCATAGTTGAAAACATGATTATATCCATTATGCCCAAAAACATCATTGAAGGAATGAAAGATTTGTTGTTGTCCATGTATTGCTGCAGTTTTTGCTTGTCTCCACTCTTCCACATGGTAACCATCTGATTCCAGTTTTTCTGCAACTCGAATTTTCTTTCCTCAAGCTCCCTGTTGCCCTTTTCAGTCAGGACAATATCTTTTTTCGGACCAAAAAATCCCTTCTTTTCTATCACAGTAATAAAACCATTTTTTTCTAGCCTTTCCATCATGTCATTTAATTCCTGGCCGAAAATCTTTGTCATCTTTTCTATCTTATCGAATTTTTTGGCACCACGACTAATTGCACTCAGAATTATGATGTCCTTTGGCTCTGGTTCCACGCATTACTATTTCTGAAATCTCCCTATAAATTGTTCCCCCACAAGATATTAATCAAGTTCGCAGTAAATGAAAACATGGAAAGAGATTCCCACACAGATGAACAAATAAGAAAATATTATTTGCTAAAAAATATCGTAGTTGTTGGTATATCAAAGAATCCAGAAAAAGCTGCGCATTATGTTCCAAAGTATTTGGCAGAAAAAGGATATAATGTAATTCCAGTTAATCCGACAGCTGATAAAATGCTGGATAAAAAATGTTATAAAGAAATTACTGAAGTTCCAGATGCTGTAGACATTGTGGATGTGTTTAGACCATCTGAAGAAGTATTGCCTGTAGTTCGTGAAGCTGTAAAGAAAAATCCCAAAGTAATATGGCTTCAAGAAGGTATCCACAATCCAGAAGCTGAAGAGCTTGCAAGAAAGGCTGGCATTGAAGTTGTTTTTAATAGATGCATGCTGGTAGAACATCAGAGATTATTTTAGAATATGACTGACGCAAAATTTTCAGAATTTTACGAGTCAATTGTCAAGCTTGCCAAGTCATTTGAGGACAAAAACATGTTAGCAAAAATCCAAGCTGATCTAGAGGCAAATATAATCCGAA
>CAYZOW010000104.1:0-1986 GCA_964480245.1 uncultured Nitrosopumilaceae archaeon
TTCATTGTACTTTGTTATGTCTTTTTCATCATCTATTACTTCTATGATACCTTTTTCTGTCTTGAAGTCAACCACTGTCTTTTTTCCGTTTTTAAGAGTTAGCACACAATCATATTCGTATTTTATATCCAAAAATGAGAGCATCTGAGCTATTGAAAGCTCCGTTCTTGTTCTCAAGAGATTGCCTTTTCTATCTATATATCTGAAATCAGAATCCAAAATTGCAGAACCGCTAGCCATTTGAAAAATTTGGATACTCCTCTGTATATAAATTCTGTACAGAATTAAAGTTAAAAATTAACAGATTGTCAAGAGACCGTTCTGTTGTATTTGTTTACGCTAACGAATTTAGGATTCGTGCAAGATTAATGTCGTTTTGGGTTATTCCGCCAGCATCATGTGTTGTCAAATCAATTTTGACTTTATTGTAGACATTAAACCATTCTGGGTGATGATTCATTTTTTCTATATGTAATGATGCAGTGCACATGAATCCAAAGGCTTCAATAAAATCCTTAAAAACAAAATCTTTGTGTAACTTACCGTTAACTACACTCCAGCCAGGTAAATTTGCTAGCTCTTTTTTGATTTGTTCATCTGATAACTTTGTTAGTGCCATGGTTTTTTTTGGTAATTCCGCTATTTAACTGTCAAATCGCCGCAACTAACTTAGGGTAGTTTTTTTATCTTATACGAAATGGCAGATCTTAACAAACTACACCAACATATTATTAAATCAATACAAAAAGTAGTTGCTGATAAAAAAATTGGAATAGCCTTTTCTGGTGGCGTAGATAGTTCTCTTCTCGCAAAAATCTGTAATGATCTTGGATACGAAATTACTCTATTAACTATTGGCTTTGAAGACTCACATGATGTAAAGCATTCAAAAGAAATAGCCAAAATGTTTGGCTATAAGCACAAAATCGGAAAAATCTCACCAAAAACATTTCCAGAACTATCTAAAAAGATCAATAAAATAATAAAAACTGATAACCTGTCTTGGAATGAAAACTGTATTGCGTTTTACCATGTAGCAAAACTTGCAAAACGTTATGGTATCACTAAAGTACTTACAGCAAATGGAATTGACGAGCTTTTCTGCGGTTACAATGCATACAGAGATGCAATAAAGCATGGCAGTGATAGCGTTATGAACATGATGGAATCAAAAATTGAAAATGAACTCAACATGATGAAGGCAGTAAATACAATATCTTCAGAATTTGATGTTAAGATATTACAGCCATTTCTTTCAAAAGAATTTGTAAACTATGCAAAAAAAATCCCAATTGAAGAAAAAATACATGGGCCTGATGATCTAATGCGAAAACACATTGTCCGAGATCTTGCTTTAAAGATTGAAGTTCCAAAAGAAGCTGCTTTCAAGCGTAAAAAAGCACTTCAATATGGTTCTCTTGTTCACAAAGCCTTGATGAAAATTAGGTAAATTTAGAACATGTTTTGTTTACCTTGTTGAAAACATTTTTGATTATGGCACCAGATGCTCCAAGCTGATTTTCTGGAACAAAGACTCTTTCTATTTCTTTTTCAGTTAGATGTGTCGATATAGCTTTGTCATTTTTTACAGCTTGTAAAAACTCCATTTCTGAATCAGACGCTGCAAAAGCTACTCTCTGTATGTCTCTATACGCACTAAAGCGTGGTACGCCCTTTTTGATTAGGGCATCAAGTACAAACTCTGCAAAAATTTGACCTTTTGTTATACCTAGATTTTTCTTTATTTTATCCTTATTCACATAAAGATCAGAAAGAATTTTTGTCATTGCTTCTAACATTTCATCCAACAAGATGGAGCTTGTCGGGAGAGTAAATCTTTCATTTGCAGAATTTGATAAATCTCTCTCATGCCATAATGGTATATTTTCAAATGATACGTTGATCTGACTTCGCAGCATTTTTGAAAGTGAAGTTACACGCTCACTTTTTACAGGATTTCTTTTTACAGGAACAGCACTACTTCCC
>CAYZOW010000105.1:0-1948 GCA_964480245.1 uncultured Nitrosopumilaceae archaeon
TCTGTGTTTATCGACATTCCTAAAGCAATCATGCTTCCTGCTTTCATCACACAGATGTTGTTCGCGCAGTTTTCTGTTATCCTGTTGCCTGTTTGTATGCATGCTTTTTTGATGAAGTCTGTGGCGGGTCCATAGTCTGTGTTGTACAAATATCTGTTCAAGACTGATTCGTATTTATCGCAGTATATCGAGAAGTTTGCCGGGCTTTTTTCAAGCGTTGCTGCAAGCAATTGGCTTGCTGTTAATCTTGTTCTTGAGCTCCATTTGCCTGCGTCGCAATAATGGTCTGCAAGATATTGCGTGTTGCTGATGCATTTTGGCTTGTTTGAGCTTGTTAGTTCGCTCCAGTATCTGTCCGGTATGTTGTCGTATGCTTCGTTAAATGCGTTGCTTACTAAGCACTGGCTTTCCTGCAGGCAGAATCCGACGGATTTCGCGTCCCATGTTCTTTTTATGGGCGCTTCCACCCAGCTTGCTGTTGTTCCTGTCAGCTGGCATCTGTACCCTTTTTCCTGCAGCGCATAGTATTCTTTGTCATTTCTGCAGTTTGTTCCGTCCCAGCACTGGTTGTCCGGGCAGCATCCGAGTTTTTGCTCGCTTCCTGCCGGCAGCCAGCTTGTTGATTTTGATAAATGGTATGCTGTGCTTCCTGTGAAGTACCATGTTGCTGATGGCATGCAGACGATGTTCGGTTTTGTTCCTGTCAGGAGCGCGTTTGCTAATGGCTGTCCGCATGGCCCTCTTGCTGTGAGTGTTACATTTGTTCCTGTGAAGAGCGGCGAGCTTGCTGATGTTGTTGCATTTATTGCCAGCGCCGGGTCGCAGAGGTAGAAGTCTCCTCTGTAGTTCATTATGCTTTCTTGCGCGCTGAGTGTTGTTCCTGATGCGATGAAAATGTTGTTGTAGCATCCTCCTGCTTTGCCGCTGCCTGTGTACAGGTCTTCGTATGTTTTGAATGCGTCTTCTCCTTCGCCGCAGCATTTTGTTCCTGTCCAGACAAAGCCTGCCTTGGTGCATGATTCTTTTGATGCGTCAAGGCTTGTAACCCATTTTCCGTCTGTTGTGCAGTAGTTTAGTTTTCCTTCAAATGTTATTGAGCTTCCTGTTGCTTTTGCTGTGGGCGAGTAAGGATTATTTCCTCCGCATTCAATAATGTTTTCTCCTTCGCAGAAGTATTCGTGTCCTTGGATTGTTGTTTTTCCGCTGAGCTTCATCGCCGACGCCACAGGAATTGGTTCTGGTACGTCTTCTCTGCAGGTGTAAAATTTGGCGCCGTTTGATACGAGTTGTATGCTTGGGCAGTCTCCGCCTAATGTTGTTATTACTCCCGCGTCTTCTATCGCCGCCCATTTCCAGTCTAATCCAGTGTTTCCGCAGACCGCGTTTCTTTCTGGATACCATGTGCAGGTTCCGTTGTACGGGTAGTCTCCGCAGCAGTATCCTTGGAGCCAGTCTTTTCCTTTGTCTGCGCAGTCTTTCTCGTCCATATAATCGCATTTTGGCGCGCCTGTGTCGTCAACATTCTCGTCTGAATTCAAACACGCCAATGCTTTATCTCCGTAAACGTCTGTTGTTGTTCTGCTCGTGCTGCTTTCTCCTATTGCCTCAGTTGACTTGGCAAACCATGCCGGCGCTTGCTTGTTTGTGCTTAAAATGTGTGCTGTTCCTGTCTGGTTTTTTGCGTCTACAAGTTCTTTTATGAGTCCGAGAAATATCGGTCCTGCTCCGCGCAATGACAGCAAGGTTCTGGCAAATGTTGTGGTTGGCCCTTTGTCTCTTCCTACTCTTAGTATTCTGATGTCACTTGAATCTGTGCCTGCTCTGTCTCCTGTGATGTAGATTTGAACTGTTGACATGCTTCCTTTTATTGGAACGCTGACTTTTGGAAATTGCACGTCAGGAATTGGCCTGCAGACCGTCGCGCCTGTTGTAGTGCATCCTGCGTCTT
>CAYZOW010000106.1:0-1798 GCA_964480245.1 uncultured Nitrosopumilaceae archaeon
TCGGACCTGTAGCTCCGTCATTTCCTGTCGGACCTGTAGCTCCGTCATTTCCTGTTCCACCTGTAACTCCTGCTATGCCAATTACAGTTGTACCTGTTGGACCTGTTGGACCAGTTGGACCTGTGGCTCCTGTTCCACCGCTAGCACCTTCATCTTCTTCTTCATCTTCTTCACAATCTTCGACAAGATCCTGTAGTGCTGCAAGATTATTACTTTGAACAAGACCTTTTATTAGAACTAGATCACTTGGATGATTAAGCAAAGCTGCTATACCAAATTTAGCCAGTGCGTTACCTGATAAATTCAAAATATATTGGAAACTTCTATCTGTAGGATTGTAGGAGTTGACACCAAACGTATAATCAAAATTAACAGGCGATGTCAATGACGGTGTCGATGTGGAGCGACTGGTGTACGGAGCAGGCCATGTGGTACTACTCTTCCTCCAATAACTTGGCGAACAAACATTGTCATTATCACCATCACCATCATCATCATCTGCATAAGCAAGTGGGGTATGACCGAAACTTATTGGCCATGCTAACATAATCATTACTAGAAATAACGCTAATACCTTAGTCGCCAAAGTACTCGATCATCTCAAGACATGATATAAAACATTATTTCCCGGAAATGGTAGTTAACAAATATTTTATACATGATATATTTTTTTCCTAAGAAAAAACTAAGTTATTTCTAAGATGTAGAAATCTGCAATCGATTAGATCAACGATATCTTATCAGCCATATTTGAAGAAAAAGTTTTTTGTACAAGACATCATCTTCTTTAGTAATTGCGCTATCACCTCAAACTACTAAATCTTTAATCAATACGTTCTGGATCTAAAATATCAGAGTAATCAGTAACCCATTCATTCTTAAATATAATAACATCAGTGTCAATAGCTGGAGAATTAGTTGAGATAAACTTGCACTCGTATTCTTGTTCAAAGTCTATTCTTGGATCCTCTTTTTCATCAGCTATAAACTCCTCTGAAAGTAGGTGGCCTAGTGCCAGCGTATATGGCAATTCTAATTTTTTATAAGTTCCTTCTTTGCACAAATTATAAAATATTTCCCGCCTTCCGTTTGGCGTGCTGACAATTACAAAGTCACCATTTGTGCTTGCAAGGTTTGGCTTTAGTGCATCATAGACTACACTGTCATCGTTTTGTTTAAAGTGAGCAGCTTCATCCAAAAAGACACAAACTACCCTGTCTGGCCCTCTTAGTGCCTCTGCAACTGCCGGATAGGTATGGATTCGCGTATCATTGAAAAAGACAAGTTGACATCATTTTCTTCTCCAGTCCATTGCTGTGTATCATACCGATCATCTCAAATCATCCATCATGGTGGTGGAGGTGGACCTGCACAGACTACTGTTACTGTTACTGAGACATCGGTTGCAGCAAAGGTGTTGATAACAATGACACCCCATGTATCAGGAGCGGTCAGAGTATTTAGAGGTGTTACTACAGTAACTGTAGGATCAACAGCATAACCACCACCAGTAGCCACACCACCAACAGCACAGCTAGATGTTAGTAATAGTGATGTCGTTCCATCAAAAACAACAAATGGGTCTGGTGTTACTGAATAGATTGAAGCTGAACCTGTACTACCTGTTGGGCCTGTAGCTCCGTCATTTCCTGTTGGACCTGTAGCTCCAGTACCTGTTGGACCTGTAGCTCCAGTACCTGTTGGACCTGTAGCTCCTGCTCCTGTTGGACCTGTAGCTCCTGTTCCTGTTGGACCTGTAGCTCCTGTTCCTGTTGGACCTGTAGCTCCTGTTCCTGTT
>CAYZOW010000107.1:0-1929 GCA_964480245.1 uncultured Nitrosopumilaceae archaeon
GGTGCTCCTGAGAAGTATCCTGCTCCTACTGGCGCTCCTGCGTTTTGCCAGGTTTTCATTCGTATTCTTCCTTCGCCGAATTTTTCTTCTTCGTGGCCTTCTGATACCATGAATCCTGAGAATCCGTTTTCTTTGAATATTTTGGCTGCTTCGAATACTGGGAAAATACCTTCTCCGGGAGGCAGGTGTCCGTGCGCTGCTGACATGCTGTCCACTAGCGCTTGATTCGTTTTTCTTCTGTTTCCAATATGCCTGTTGATGAGTCTATTTTTGGCTTGAAGTGTTGCAGCCACATTCCCATGTGGCCCGTGTCAAACAATCCTTTGATGTGCTTTTCAGCCATTTCTTTTGCCTGGTCTGATCTTATTTTTGGGTCAAAGAAATCGTTTCTCTTGTTGTCAACATATTTGCCTTCTATCATTTCACCTTCTCTATTTGTGAGCTTCCCATCCGGATCCGTGTATTTGTGTGTGAGCATTGATTTCATTTGGTCTCTTGATTTTTTGACCAAGTCTATGAATTCGTCTGGGTGGCTTCCAAAATATCCCGGCCATCCTATTTCCGGCCCGACATGGATGGGTTTTTTCATTGTTCCTCTCTCCATGCCTTGCTCTGTAACCCTCATTGCTTCTATTCCTGCTTCCGCGTAGCTTTTCGCGCTTCTCTGGACTCCATAGTCCCACATTGGTATGAAGTGCTTTTTTCTTTGGTCGATTTCCGCTGCTTGCTGGGCGTTGCTCTGCGCAGTATTAATCCAGTCTTGAAGCTTCTTTTCGGCGTGCTTGAGCTGCCGGTTATACTCCTCATTGCCAGGCTCTTTTTCCAGGGCTTTTTTAAACGCATCTATGTCTTTTTGCTCTCTTTCAGCATATTGCAGATATGTTGTCTTCCATCCTTCAAGCGATAGTTTTTGCGCGTCAAGTTGTTGTTGTATGTACTTTTGTTCAGGAGTTATTAGAGGCTCTCCCTTTTTTTTATGCTCTTCATTCTCTTTATCAGCCCATCTTTGAAAATCTTCCCATTTGAAGTCTTTTAATTTGATCTCTCCTTCTTTAATCGCTTTTGCAAGCTCTTTTGGATCTTTCAGAAGCGGCTCGAAAGTTTCCTTGTCAAACGGCAGGTGCTGTATCTCTGTCTTTCTGAACTGCATTGTTTTCCCTGTTCTGTCGTCTACCAGCCATCCTATTGGCTGGTCTCGTTCTGCTTCTTGTTCGAACATTTTGCCTTCTTTTGGCTGCCAGCGGGCTTCATTTATGCCTCTTGGGAATTCCCATGAAACAATGTCTACTCCGCCTCCTCGCGCTACGTCTGCCGTGAATCTTATTGCGTCCTTGACTTCATCAAGGCCTGATGTTCTTTTTTCTTCTGAGAATGCTAAGTTTTGATAATCGAATCCTGCCAGATTATTAAGTGAAGTTGGCAGTTCTACGCCCGCGATGTTTACTTCGCTTGCTTTTGCTACTTCCCGCAGTGTTTCCCTGACTTCTTTGCCGTATGATTTTGGTCTTCCGCCGATTGCGCTTTCGTGTGGTACTGTGAGAACTATTTGCAGTGTTCCTGCTCCTCCTCTGATTGCTGCTTGTGTTGTTTGAATGATATTCTTGAATCGGCCTGTCGGGTCTGTTTCTGGCACTGTTTCTCCTAATTCTGAGATTGGGAAGATTGACCCTTCTAGTGGTTCTGCTTCAGGTGTCTCTGTTGCAGACTGGTGGTATTCTCTGTCCATTGGCCCGTAAGCCAGCGTTCTGAATTCTGCCATAGTATACTTTTTAGGCTACTGGACTATTTAAACATTTGTGCGTTATTTGTCACAAGAATTAGTTCGGATTTCCGCCTTTGTAAGTTCCACCTGCTGAATTGTACATTGATTCTGCCATTTGTTCTGCTGCAGTCATCAGGTGTTTTTCTTTTGCTCCCGGACTGTATTGT
>CAYZOW010000108.1:0-1929 GCA_964480245.1 uncultured Nitrosopumilaceae archaeon
TCTGTTGATAATCTTGCTGCGTTTTCAAGGTCTTGGTATGCTGTTTCGAGGAATTCTTGTTTTTTGTCGGGGAACAACTCTGCAAAAGCGGTCTGCCTGTCTGCCGAGTATTTGTATATTTGCGCTGCCATGTTTGGCTGGTCGTTTTGTTTTCCTTCCGCGCCTTTTCGCCTGTCTTTTGCTTCTTTTTCAACCCAGCTAAGCTTTTTCGCGCCTTCAATAATGTCTGCGAGTCTTCCTTCAACAGTAGCTCGCGCCAGATAGAGGCTTGGAACGTAACGTTCCTCATTGAGCTCTGTTGCTATTGAAATCGCGGTATTCAGCTTCTTGAATGCGGCTCTTAAAAGTCGTTTTCTTTTTACGGCGTCTGTTGTTTTGTCTGATTGGTTTTCGAGAAAATCCGCGGCGTGAGCGTGCAGGTGTCCTATCATCTTTTTTCGGTCTTCTTCTGAAATTGCCATTCCTTCTTTTACGTATTCTCTTTCGTCAAGGCGCCTGATTGCTTCCTCGCAGTATGCTGCCGCTATGGCAACCACTTCCCTGCTCAAGGTCTCGTTGTCTTTTCTCGATTCGTGCATTGCGTGGCTTGCCTTCTTAGTTATATATTTGAGGAACAGGGTGTCGACGCCAGCATTTCTAGGATCTGGGTGGTCTAGAAGAAACGATTTTACTTTTGGCAATATGTTGTGGTCTGTTTTATTGTCATAGCTATCGCGAAGCTCCTTTTTGAATGCCAGTATGTCTTCAAGCGTGGTTTTTTCGTTCATGTTTTCTCGCCTCTCTCAGCACGACTTTTTCAAATTTTGGTTTTTTTAGGAAGAACAGGCATCCGGGTTTTCTAATGTAATCTCGAAATATTTTATTGTATTCATCTGAAGGCATGGTGTACACTTTTTGTATTTCCGGGGATTGTGCCGGGTCTTCGTGAATCAGGGTTCGCATGGTTTCCGTTGATTTTTCGCGCACAAGCATTCCGGGCTCCAGCTGGTTTTTCGTGTGGAACCAGCCGTTTTGCTGGTGTGCATAATATAAGATTCTGCTTCCGTGCCTTGTTAAGCTCATGTTTGCAGAATCAGCTATGAACGCGCCTTTGTCTGTTTCGTAAATCCAAACTTCTTCCATTTCGCCCACCAAATTATCGATTTACCGTCTGTGGTATATATCTTTTTCCCTATTTATTTTCTATATATAAATTAACCCGAAAATGACCGTAACATTTATAAGCAAACTGCCCTTAATTTTTGTTAAGAGGTAGTGGGCATTTATCGTCAATAAACACCTTGAACATGACAGACTTATCAAAGACAGAAGAAGCGGCAAAAAGCTATGGTGCAGAATCAATTCAAGTACTGCAAGGTTTAGAGCCTGTTAGAAAGCGCCCTGGCATGTTTATCGGCTCTACAGACATTAGAGGGCTCCATCATCTTGTCTGGGAAGTTGTTGACAACTCTGTTGACGAAGCTTTAGCCGGCTTTTGCAGTAAAATCATCGTAACAGTCCATTCTGATGGCAGAATCACAATTGAAGATAACGGTAGAGGAATTCCTGTCGGCATTCATCCAAAATACAACAAGTCTGCGCTTGAGATGTCGCTTACCATGCTTCACGCTGGAGGCAAATTCGAAAAAGGAGCGTACAAAGTCTCTGGCGGTTTGCACGGTGTTGGAGTTTCCGTTACAAACGCTTTGTCTGAACATCTCACAGCAACTGTCAAGCGCGATGGCAAATTGTGGATGCAGGAGTACAAGAGAGGAGCTCCTTTAGGTCCTGTTAAAGAAGTGGGAACAGCGACAGGAACTGGAACGACAATTTCTTTCAAGCCTGACCCCCAAATTTTTGAAAAAACAGAGTTCGAGGACGACATTTTAATTTCTAGAATCAGAGAGCTTGCCTTTTTGAACAAAGGCGTTGAGTTTGTTTTCTCTGATG
>CAYZOW010000109.1:0-245 GCA_964480245.1 uncultured Nitrosopumilaceae archaeon
ATGCCGACTCGCTGATTCAAATAACTCAGGCAAAGAATATTCTAATTGGTTTGTAAGACCAGATATTTGTTGACTAACAAGCCATACTACCGAATGTTCATCAGGAGATAAGCGCTGCCAGAGTGCCCACAAAAAGTAATGGGTTCGTTCGATAATTTGAACTGCTAGTGATTCAATATCACTTTTTTCTAATCTTTGCTTTCCTGATATCCTGACTGCTTGATCAAGAGCCACCTCAAACAAAC
>CAYZOW010000109.1:255-1915 GCA_964480245.1 uncultured Nitrosopumilaceae archaeon
TTCTTGGATTGTAGAGAAAACCGACAAGATAACGCGATCGTCATAATGACCAACACGAACAGGAAATCCTTTGGCGATGAGCATACTAAATTGTTCATTACTTAAATATCGAATGCGCTCAGACCCGGCCATAATAAAGCACCCATATTCGGGATTACGCACAAAATCATCCAAAAAAGTAAGAATTCGGGGATCGAGTTTCTTGGAATAATCTAATAGGTACTCAATTTCGTCAAATATGACTAAAGGCTTTCTCTTATCCACCATCTTTTGAAGATCATCCCAATGCTTGTAAAATGCCGTTGTTCCTTTTCCTTTTGCAAAATCATTCCATTTTGGATCATTCAAATAACTTGAGAAACCATGACGTTTAACCCATTTATTGAACTTATTTGTTAGCTGATCCGCCAGGTCAAATACAAATGCGTCTAGGTTGTCTACAGCGTTCAAACCTTGTCCTGTTACCATCAGCGGTATGTACTCGTCGTTTATTGTTTCTGAGAGAAGATGAAGTATTTTTGTTTTTCCTACCATGGGCTGGCCATATAACACAATAAAATGATATCTCTCAGGGGTTGTTTGAGTGAAATATCCTTTAAGTTTATGCAGTAACTCGTCACGTTGAAAGAATCGGGCATAATCTTGGTACCGTGTGGCTAGCGTCTTTTGATTAATCGGATCAGATTCTGCAATATACACATCCTTAATTGAGCTTTCGTCCTTATTACCCTTTTGCGTGTCAGAAAGCACTGAGTTTGATGAAGCGATAATTCGTCGCCTGTCTTCAATAATTCTCATACCTTCTGTAGTCATCTCGGCTATACCACCTGAGCCATCTTCAAGGCTTTGGTATTTTACCCATCCCTTTGATCGCAGCAAATGTAGCTTAGACCAGGCTTCTGCTATTCCTTTTTTATTGTCCAGAGGGACTTCAATTGCCTTATACAACTCGGAAAACGTTATTCCTCGGGAACCAGGGTGGATACTGTAGTAATTATAAAGCGCTTCAAGAATTTCATTTTCCAGTTCAATTTTCATAGAAGTTTTCCAACGTTTCGGCTGACTTCCATCCTCACTGAAATACGCTTGAGCATTCAATTTCTTCAAGCATCTTTAGCTACTCTGATACCAAGTTGTGTGAGCCAAACTAACCCACTTTCTGCTCTGTCTGTAAGATCATATTCTATCCAATCTTTCTCCCGTAAACCATACAGATATTGTATCACATCGGCTTGCGTAGCCTCAGAGATTTCGATTAATTTTTTCAGGCTTATTCTTGGATTCCCTGGATTATGTTGATAGTAAGTGTAGACAGTTTTTAGTAATTTTACATCAAGACCTCTGGCTTCATAGTAGGACTGCTCATCCTTCACCAACGAACGTCCATCAGCAGACGATTGCAATACTGGTCCGCTTTTGAGTAATGCAACAGCATACGACGCTGCAACATCACACGCATACGAACGCCATTGTTCAACATCAGCTGAGCCCTTCTTCTCATCAGCAAAGTCAGAGACAGCACGAACCATAAAAAATCGGTGGAACTTAGCCGCTTGGAATATTGCGGTTGCAACACCACCTGCTTCCATTTCCACGCCTATTAGTTTAGAGGGCATTTGAAAAGTCCAACAAGGGTGTAATATGTCCAATATTTTATCTG
>CAYZOW010000110.1:0-1906 GCA_964480245.1 uncultured Nitrosopumilaceae archaeon
AAAATCAAGTATCTCGTCTATCACATGCCCATCAGTTATTTTTTCATTGAAAACAATCCCATTTTGAGCTGAACGTTTTTTGGCCTTTGCCATAAATTCCTTAGCTGCCCTAGTGAGTACCCTTTCATAAAGAACAGGTGTTAAAAGTAACGCCTTAGGATAAAAGGGTATTACGCTTATTCCAGTTATTGTAGCGTTGCATTGTCTAGCAAGGTAGATTGCATAATCCAGTCCTCGAAATGAATTTTGTGAACCATCAAGGGGTACAAGGATTTTCTTTATTGTCGGCAATCTTGCCATAAAATGCATTGATTAACTGTCAATTTAATAATGTTACCAAAATATCATTACTGATAATTACGGCTGGGTTTGTTACCCTGATATCCAATTAATATCAGAATATTTCTCCATTATCGCCTACGATTATCATCATTAATAATCAGTCATCGTTTTTTATAATTCACAAAACTCATTTTCATATAACGAAATGAATTATATTTCAATAAGAATCTCGAGGGAGCACATACAATGAGTTCTGGACAATCAACATATGAATATTTAAAGGAAGTTCAAAAGATTAGCGTAGAGAAAGCACTTCATCCACCCACAATAATAGAACCGTCATTTTCAATTTCCAAAGTCATTGGAATGATGTCTGAGACTGACTCTTATGATGTCTATTGTATGAAAGACGGTGAAGTATTGACAACCAATGCACGTGAGATGTTGGATGTAAGAGACATATCAACAATGAAGGCTTCTTCTTTATTACACAGAATCAGATCGTTGTCAAAAAATGACACTATAGAAAAAGCAGCTACGGCAATGTCGCATTATAGAATGCGTTCTTTTCCAGTAGTCAATAATCAGATAACAGGTGTTGTTACAGCAAAAAGCATAGTCAATCTATTAGCTCAACAGAATTTGAAATGGATTAGAGCAAATTCTGTTTTGACACCTAATCCAATCGTATTAAGCAATAGGGAATCACTAGCCAAGGCAAGAAAAATCATGATGACAAAGAGAATAGATCACATTCCAATACTTCACAAAGGTAAAGTAGAACGGGTCTTAACATCAATGCACCTATTACAGGCACTTACTCCTCCGCAAAGAATAGGCAGTGATCAAAAAGGCATTGACACGTTAAGAAGATTGGAGTCAGACATAGGTAACATTGGCAGTACACGGGTTCCTCAATGTAATACAAACGATTCCATAAGTACAGTAATAGACACAATGTTGAAAACGGACACTACTTGTTGCCTACTTACTTTATGGGATAATCTTCACGGGATAATCACGTACAAAGATATACTCGGTTTACTTTTGACAAAGATTCCAAGTGAGGTTCCACTTTACATTGTTGGAATGCCAGAAGATATGGAAAACGCAGAGATTGTTAAAACAAAATTTCAGAAAATAATTAGTAAGTTGATTAAAGTCTATCCTGAAGTTGAAGAAGCTAGGACATCAATAAAGACGATACACGGCCCAATAAGCCAAAGAAAGCACTTTGAAGTTTCAGTTAAAATATTTACTCCGTACAAGACTCACAGCTATACCGAATTAGGATGGGATCTCTCCCAAGTCTTTGATGCTCTGGGAAGACGAATAGTAAGAAACCTTTCCCAACGAAGTAAAAAACGCTGGAAAACTTCAATACGAAAAATAGACAAAAAGGATATTTTTTAATTACATTCCCATTTCTGGCATGCGGGACTGTCCTCCAGCTGCTCCAACTGGTTTAGATGAAGCCACAACAATATCGATTCTAAGTATCATGTTTGCAGTTTCAGTTGCTGACTTTATTACTTGTTCTTTTACTTTAAGTGGTTCTATGACTCCAGATTTTTGCATGTCACCCACAATTCCATTTACTACATCAACTCCAGTCCATCTTTCT
>CAYZOW010000111.1:0-1885 GCA_964480245.1 uncultured Nitrosopumilaceae archaeon
TTTGTAGGTCCTCTTTTGATTCTACAGCACATACAAAACCTACAGGAACTCCAATCACAAGAGCTGGGCGTGTGGCTCTTTCTTTAATCATTTGTATTACTTCTCCAAGTGCAGTAGGTGCATTACCTATCACAATTATACCATCATTCATTTCTAACGCAGCCATACGCATAGAAGTTTGTGCGCGTGTCTTGTTGAATTTTTTTGCATCACTAGCTACTTTGGGATCAGAAATGTTGCAAATTGCCTTATTGCCAAATTTCTTTAAATTTTCTTTGTTAATACCCCCTATGACGCCATTTACATCAACTACAATGTTGCCGCCATTTTTTAGAGATTTGATGCCACTCTGTATCGCATCTTTATGAAAAATTATCATATTTTCTCGTGCAAAATCAAAGTCAGCAGTTGCATGAATTACCCTTCTGACTACGGGCCATTCATCCTTACTGTAGGGATGTCTTCCAATCTCCCTATCTATTATTTCAAAACTTTTGTCTTCAATAGATTGACCTTTTTCAGTAATCATTTTCAGCCTCTTTAGCTCGTTCTAGTACTAGATCAACTAATTTATCGTCCATCCCAAGGTGTTCTGTAATGAAAATATTTTTTATATTTGATTTTTCAATTGCTGGAGTGAGATCCTCATAAATATCTCTTTTTACATGCGCACCTTTATGCAAAAAGTATGGAACAACGATCAAGACAGTTGGTGAATTTTTTGCAGATTCTTCTATTCCCTGTGAGATATTAGGTTGTTCAATTTCCAAAAAGCAATAACTAATGTTTCTATATTGATGTTTTAACTCGTCTACCACATATCTTAGTGATGTTCTTGCTTCGGGATCTTTACTTCCATGTCCAATAAGTAAAACATCAACTTCTTTTTTAGAAAATGTGATGTTGTTTTTTGCAAGAGTAGACTCAATTCTTTCATAGACAATTTTTGGCATAAGTCTATGAAAGCTCATTGGTTTTGAAATTGCAACTCTGATTTTACTTTTAGGCTTGAGTTCTACAACTGTATTAACAGCAGCTTTAACCTTTCTTCCTGGATAAAGAAAATATGGTACTATGGTTAGAGCTTCTATATCCTGCCCAAAACACTTTCTCATTCCATCTTCAATATATGGGGGAATTACCTCCAAAAAACAATAGTCAGAAAATAGATAACCTCCCCTTGCTTTAGCTTTCTCGCAGATGTATCTTAATTCATCTTGTACTTCTTTCTCTCTACTTCCTCTGTCTATTAGTAAAAGTCCTTTTTTCATCTTAGAATCCTTGCTATCGCTATAGTCAAATTTGGGGGGAATTTTTGTTTTTCAACTATTAAACTTCCAGCAGAACTCTTAAGCGCTGCCGCTTCAGAAACACTTGCCGTTCCTTCAAAGGTCTGGACAGTTTCTGATGGATTTGGTATAGTTATTTTGGCAAGCTCTTCTTTTTCGTAATAGTCTATTGGAAGATTCATTTCATTTGCTAAATCTTGCAATCCTTTTACACGAGCTTCTTTTTTAATAGACGCAAATCTTACAATTGATTTTGGGCTTAGTTTGAATTTTTTCATACAAAAATCTAAACCTTCTCTAATTGTTTCCTTTGTGGTATCCCAGTGTAATCCAACACCTACAACCAAACTTTTTGGTCTATATACTACAGCGTTTTTTAAAACGTCGGTATTTTCTATCATTCTATCTGAAATCATCAAATATCCTTTACAATCTGATTCTTCTAATTCTTTCAAACTAGAGTATATGAAAACATTTTTTGGTAATTCTTTTTTTGGCGCCCACCAATCTTTTTCTCCTGCATCTTGAAAGACTCCTATTTTTTCTTCATTTACCATATATGCACTCACTTTAGTAACTGTAGAATCATCATCTAT
>CAYZOW010000112.1:0-1883 GCA_964480245.1 uncultured Nitrosopumilaceae archaeon
ATAACGATGACTTCCTCTTTTCCTTGGTCGATTAGCTCTGTATTTTTGCTTATAATTTCGGAATTTAATTTTTCTACTGTATTAGTACTGTATGTAACATAGGTGACAACACTTAGAAGTGCAATTATGGAAAAAAGTGCTCCTACAACACTACTTAATGCTTTTCGATTTCTCAAGATGAATTCTCCGTTTTGTAGATCAACATTAATCTACTACAGTTACGGCTCCTATGTTTTTTGTTCTCAAGAAGAACTGTCCTGTTTCATCATATCCCTGTAAGAAGACATACCTCTTGTAGGCGCCAGGAGGTATCAGATCTACAGTTCCAGTGCTATTTGTAGGAGTGGTTTTGGGTTGAGTAAAGTTTACGTTTACAAGATTTCCAGGGGACAGAAATAGGCTGTCTGTGTTTACGTCTATTAAGGTTCCATTGACACTTTTTGCAATTCCTGCATAAGCCGTTGTCGTGCTTAAATCATCAAAGGTAACCCTACTTCCTTGATAAGTCAGCCAGATTCCTGTTGTGCCAGAATTAATGACAGAAACTGTTACTTCATCATCATTATCATACGTGATGTATGCAGGCAAAGTTGCGTTTGGTTGCGGTATTTGAAGATAGCTTGGATGAGGTATCATGTTCTCATCATCTATTGTCATATTCAAGTTAAGCGCCTCCCAGTCTGTGGTAGAGCCAACATATCCCATACTGAAGTTCAGCCTCTGGTTGGCAGCCAACTCGACCACTGGTATTGATGTCATGGTGTAGTTCCATGTTGAATAGGAAGCATCGTCGTTACTTGCTAGTCCCTTTCCATCCTTAAATGGGACGTTAGTTGCAAGGCCAGTATGAATATTTCCTACGAAAACTCCATTTTCATCAGTTTTATCAACCTTGAAATCAATTCTGTGTGCACCTGTTCCATAGTTTGTCTTGGCAAGATCAAAAGCTTGAGCTGATGTTAGCGCTCTGCTGTTCCAGTGAAGTATGTCATCAATCCAACCATTAAACCAGTTACCATTTGATGCTTTGTTGGCGCCGACTTTCCATTTTAATTGAGCATCAATAGTGTTGTCTCCGGTATGGCCAATATACGACGTAGTTATTGAATCAGTTACAGTTGCATTCGTGGCAGTTATGTACAGTGAGCACTCATCATTTGGAGGAGCAGTAACTTTTCTCACTGCAACTACATGATACCATTGGCTGTCATCATACCTCTTTGTGCTTGTACATTCAGTGCTGCCAGGTCCACCATCGTCATACCCAAATAAGACCTTTCCATTAGGATCTAATGATATTTTATAATAATCATTGCCACTGCTGCTTGCCCAATAAACAAGATATTGTTCGCTGGTAACTGTTCCGGCAGTCTTAAACCATAATGCAGTGGTGTCAGGTTCTGCGCCAATATCATTATCACTACCCACATTGTTTTGGCTTGCAAAACAATTATTGATTCCATTAAATTTGTAAACCCCAGAGCCATGCGGTCCAGTGTTTTCCCAAGTTGGAGCTCCAGCACCTACGGGTGGTTCTCCCCATGTTATGATAAGTTTCGGGGGATCAAGAGTAGGATGATTAAATGATGCTGCCTCCCTGAGGTTTGAAGATTGCGAAGTGCCATTATTCTGAATCATTATGACAATGCCATTATTAGGCGCCCAACCTGGTCTATTGACAATTTCTTGAATGATATTTTTAATATCAGGTGTCTTTTGATTTGGACCTTTTTCCCCAACAGTGGGCCACGCAGGAACAGACCAAGGTACAACCCCAGTTGTTTGCGGTCTGCTACTGATGTTAGAGGGTGCTAAAGTAAAGGTGGCCGCATTATCAGCATTTTGACCAAAAAATTTTACATTAACAGGCGTTCCTGTTTCTG
>CAYZOW010000113.1:0-213 GCA_964480245.1 uncultured Nitrosopumilaceae archaeon
GCACATCGAACCGCTGCTCGACGAAGCCATGCACTCGCTCGACGACACCGACCGCACCGCCGTCCTGCTTCGCTACTTCGAGAACAAATCCCTCCGCGAAGTCGGCCAAGCCCTCGGCACGTCCGACGACGCCGCGCAAAAGCGCGTGAGCCGCGCCATCGAACGCCTGCGTGAATTCTTCGCCAAACACGGCGTCACCGTCGGCGCGGGCGG
>CAYZOW010000113.1:223-1879 GCA_964480245.1 uncultured Nitrosopumilaceae archaeon
TCATCTCCGCCAACGCCGTTCAAGCCGCGCCCATCGGACTGGCCGTCACGATTTCCACCGCCGCCGCTCTTGCCGTCACATCCGTCGCCACCAACTCAACCGCAATCATTACTGCGCTCAAACTTATGTCCACCGCCACATTGAAACCCATCGTCCTCGTCAGCGCGGCGATTGCTGCTTCCATCGTGATTGTTGTTCAGCACAGCCGCGCGGATCGGTTGCGCCAACAGAACGAATCCTTGCAGGCTCAAGTCCAAAAGGCGGAAACGACGTCCGCCGAGCTTTCCGAGCGGCTTCAGACACTGGCTCGCGTACCAGAAAACGATCCGCGCCAGGCAGAACTGCTCCGACTCCGTGGCGAAGCGACCCGGCTGCGCGGCTTGGAAGCCGAGTTCGCCAAATTGCGCGAAGAATCGCTTCGTCAACAAGAGCAGAGCCGAGCGGCCAGTGCAGCCCAGGCCGCCACTGAGGAAGCCATTCAGAAATTTGATGCGCAACGAGCCGTGACGATCAACGCAATGAAACGAGTCGGGTTGCAACTACGCGTATTGGCAACCGAGAACAATTTGAACTCCGCCTTCACCGCCGACGGGAGCTTGAATCCAGCCCTCCTAGCCGAGAGCCGGTTTGATTTGAGAAAGGTGGAACTGCTTGTGAACGATCCGTCCCAGCTTGGGAAATTCCTCGCCGAAGCCCCGGAAACCATCGTGGCTCGGACGGCGGAACCCATTCGCACTCCTGACGGGTGGTGGCTCCGTATTTACACGCTGGCTGACGGAAGTGTGCAATGTTACTCCACTGAATTTCAAGACCAAGCCTTCACCGGCAATTTGCAAATCCAGCATGTGAAGCCGCGACCTTGATGCGTATTGGTCAGGAGTATTCTGAGCCGCGATATTCCTGCCGCCTTCACGCCGTGGCGTCCTGGCGTTGAAACATTTTGCTCCACGCCCTGTCCGGTTTGAGCGGCGGCGGCTACTATTCCATGAGTGAACAGGTTGACCGACCAACAGCTTTTGCGCGATTACCCGGAACGCCGGTCGGAGGCGGCGTTTGCCGAGCTCGTGCGACGGCACGTTGACCTCGCCCATCCCGCCGCATTGCGGATGATTCGGGATAATCTCTGCCCGGTTTTGGATTGAGCTGCGTTGAAAATTTTGTTCCGCTCTCGCGCAGCGCAGCCCAATGAAATCGAAATCAGAATTGATTCTCTACCAGACGGAGGACCACCGGACGCGCATTGAAGTGCGGCTGGAAAACGAGACGGTCTGGCTGACGCAGGCACAAATGGTGGAACTGTTCCAGACGACCAAGCAAAACGTCAGTCTGCATATTCGAAACATTTTTGAGGAAGGCGAGTTGCGGCGGGAAGCAACCGTCAAGGAATACTTGACCGTTCAATCGGAGGGAAAACGCGAGGTCGCCCGGACTCTCGAATACTATAACCTCGACGTCATCCTCGCCGTCGGCTACCGGGTGAAATCGCCGCGGGGCACGCAATTTCGCATTTGGGCCACGCAGCGTTTGAGGGAATACATCGTCAAAGGCTTCACGCTGGAAGATCAACGTTCATCCCTGTCGATCAGCGCTTAAAAGTCTTTGCGGTGCTTGCGTTCGTTCGCGGCCACAGATTTCGTGTCGTTCGTGTGCTTCGTG
>CAYZOW010000114.1:0-1871 GCA_964480245.1 uncultured Nitrosopumilaceae archaeon
TGAGCGGTTAAAGACAAAAGAAACAACAGTTAGATGTACAAAATGCGGAAAAGAATTGATAATTTAGATATCGAAAGATTATATTTGCAATAAAAACTCTACACGGGAACGTAGCAATACGAGTTTAAATTATCCATAAATAAATTAGACATATGCAAGTTGGCGTGCATGTTTCGATTGCTGGTTCTGTTGATAGATCGGTTGAAAACGCAGTAGTAAGGGGGTGCACTGCATTCCAAATCTTTACAAGAAACCCACGTGGATGGGCTGCTAAACCACTTTCAGATAATGAAATAACAAATTTCAAAAAAAAGATAGTTGCAAGCAAAATTGATAGGCTTGCAACTGTGGTTGCTATGCCATATCTACCAAACCTATCATCTCCAAACGAAGATCCTTTTGCAAGATCTTTGAACTCCTTAATTGATGAGACAAAAAGATGTAGTAAGCTTGGGGTTCCATATCTTGTAGCTCGTCTTGGCAGACATGGAGGGGCAGGAGTGGAGAAGGGAATAGAAACCCTAGTTAAGGCATTTACAAAAGCTGTTGCAGAAATACCAAGTGATGTTACTCTACTTCTTAAAAATAATGCAGGATTTAAAAATGATGTGGGCTCTGACTTTGAGCAACTTGCCTCTATTTTCTTCCAGCTAAAACCCTTGGACAGGTTTGGTATCTGCTTTGATACATGTCATGCGTTTGTCGTAGGATATGACCTGAGAACAGAAAAGGCAGCTTCGTTGACACTTGAAAAGTTTGAAGAGTCCATAGGAGTTGAACACATCAAGATACTCCATCTGAACGATTCAAAAGAGGATATTGGAAGTAATGTGGATAGACACGAACACATAGGACTTGGTAAGATAGGAGAGGTGGGTCTTAGTCATGTAATAAAATTTGCCAACTCTAAAAAAATTCCGATCATTTTGGAAACGCCAATAGATGATAGGCGTGATGATGTTGGAAACATAAAAAAAGTAAAGGAATTGGCGTAATAGTAACCTAGTACTAATCATTCTGTAGTACGCAATATTTCGATTTCCATTATGATTATATTTGCAATACTAGTGAAAGTCGAAGTATAATGGAATATGGTATCATGCCAAAAGGAATCATAAAATGGAGCATAAATACAGCGTGAGAGTGGTTCTGTAAATGATCCTCTGTGAGTGTTGCAAACTGCCAATGGATGGAATAATCATACATGGCACAAAATGTAGAAAGTATTATGATGATAAAGCCAAAGAGGATTTCGTGAGAGGACATAAATGAAAATCGAGGGAGAGAAAGCATGAGATACGGGTTTAAAGCCTTACAATTTCTTGATGTTTCATGTCTAATAAAAAAATAAGTGTAATATTTCGACTTCCATTATGATTATATTTGTAATAAATTGACCGTCTTTAATGGCAAAAACTTGGAAAGATTCTGAGGTCAGCTTAGATCCAATCAAAAATGAAATTATTGCGATTATAGGTTATGGAATACAAGGAAATGCTCAAGCTAACAACCTAAAGGATTCTGGGCTCAAAGTTGTCGTGGGGCTAAAAGAGGGTGGAGAAAGCTGGAAGAAGGCCAAATCAGATGGCCATGAGGTAATGTCGATTCCAAAAGCATGTGAAAAGGCCGACATCATACATGTCTTAATTCCTGACATGATGCAGGCAAAAGTCTACCGAGAAGAAATTGAACCTAATGTAAATGTCGGAAACGCACTCTGCTTTTCTCACGGAGCTGCCATTCACTGGGAGTGGATTAAGGCGCCAGGAGATGTTGATGTTATAATGGTTGCACCAAAAGGTCCTGGCTCAAAAGTTAGAGAAACATATCTTGAAGGATTTGGTACTCCATCAATTGTTGCAGTATACCAA
>CAYZOW010000115.1:0-1852 GCA_964480245.1 uncultured Nitrosopumilaceae archaeon
GCGCGATGGGGCGCTCGCGCAACGCGGCCGCAGTGGTGATTGACGTGAAGAGCGTCGGGCAGGTGACCGTCGTGAAGACGGAGAGGGATGACCACGATGGCTAAGGTGACAGTGATGTGCGATGTGTGCGGCGGTCTGGTCGAGGGCATCGTGGCCCACACAGACGGCTACACTGGCGGGTTCTATCTGCGTGGCTGGGTGCCGGTCGCTGGGAAAGGGAAGCAGACCGACCTGTTCCCCGAGGGAAAGAACATCATCTGCGACTTCGACATGCAGAGCAGCGAGGCGTACAAGACGCTGTACGGGGCCAAGCAGCCGCAGGCGAACATCAAGCGCGCCCCGGCGCGGCTCCCACGGGCAGACGAGGTGGTGCGGTCGTACGATGAACTGCTCACCTACATCAAGAATGGAGCGTTCGATGCAGTGTGAGTACACGCGCGGCGCTGGTAAGGGAGTGCGCTGCGAGGCTGAGAGCACTCACGGATTCAACGGTAAGGACTACTGCCGCCCGCACATGCTCTTCCTTAGGGCGTCGGCCCCTGACCCACGTGGCGGGGCTGTAGAGCCACGAGGCGGGCGCACGGAGTCACGGGGCGGGGCCACAGGGCCGCGTGGGGGCGTGGAAGACGACTTTCCCGACGAGCAGTACAAAGACAGGATGGAAGAGGTATGAGCGACCGCTACCTGAAGCAAGTCATCGTGATGCGCAAAGACCTGACGATGCCCGCCGGGAAACTGGCGACCATGGTGGGTCACGCATCCATGAAGTTCCTCGCTGACAAAGTGGCGAACGGACGGACGTATACTGAGGCTGGGATGTACAACGTCGTGCTCACCGCCGAGCAGGCGCAGTGGCTCACCGAGCCAGACCCCGGCATCGAGTACACAGGGCAGCAGTCGTTCGCGAAGATTGTCGTGTTCGTCGGCAGTCTGCAAGCCCTGCTGGACGTTGAGGTGGCTGCCAAGCGGCGGTATCTGACGGTCGGCACCGTGCACGACAGTGGCTACAGTCACAACAAGGCGGGAGAGTACGTCGGCATCGCTATCGGCCCGCACTGGCCCGAAGCATTCGAGGGGGTGACCGACCACCTGCCGACGCGGTGAGTACCTGCAAGGATTGCACGCCCGACTCCGTGCGCCCCGCACCACACCCCGGCCCCCGGTGTGCGACACACCACCGTGCGTTTCGCAAGCAGCAGAAGGCGCGTAACCATGAGCGCATGGTGGGAAAGACGTACGGTCTCGAACCCGGCGAGTACGAGCGCATCTACCGCACGCAAGGTGGCGTGTGCGCCATCTGCCAGCGAGCTACTGGAAAGACGAAGCGCCTAGCTGTAGACCACGACCATTCCACGGGACTCGTCAGGGGTCTGCTTTGCGGGCCGTGCAACAAAATGGTAGGCTACTTCCGTAACGCCCCTGAGGCGTTCGACAGGGCTGCTGCCTACCTGAGGCGTGCCCAGCAGATGAATACAGGAGATGTACGTTGAAGAAAATCTACCTCATTGGCAGCATGAGAAACCCGGAGATTCAAGTGCTCGGGAATGACTTCCGGGCGCTAGGTTTTGACTGCTTCAACGACTGGATTTCCAGTGGCCCGGAGAGCGACGACTATTGGAAGACGTACGAGCAGACGCGTGGCAGGACGTTCGTTGAAGCCCTTGACGGCCATATGGCGTGGCACATCTTCGACTTCGACCATAAGCATCTGCTCGAAGCCGACATCGGTGTACTCTTGATGCCAGCCGGTAAATCCGGCCACATGGAACTGGGGTTCCTAGCGCGCGGAGGAATCCCCACGTACATCCTGCTGCCTGAAGACAGCGACCGTTGGGACGTGATGTATCGTTTC
>CAYZOW010000116.1:0-1829 GCA_964480245.1 uncultured Nitrosopumilaceae archaeon
AAGCACAAATCTGTTTATGGATATCATATCAGAATGTGCTTCTGGAAACATTGGTTCTATAGGAAATGTATACTCTGCAAACATGGGAGACTCCTATGCGATGTTTGAACCTGCACATGGAAGTGCGCCAAAATACAAAGGCATGGACAAAGTGAATCCGACAGCAGCTATATTGTCTGGGGCATGGATGGTTGAATATCTTGGAGAATCTCAAATAAAAAATGCAATCTTTGCTGCAACAGAACAGGTAATCAATGAAGGAAAATATGTTACATATGATATTGGGGGCAGTGCAGGTACGTCAAAAATGTCTGAAGTAATCGCAGAAATAGCAAAACAAAAACTCAGAAAATAAAATCATTTTGTTGCCTCGACTAGAATTAGCTCTTCAAAAAACATTTTCTTTGTTGCAATTATCTTACTATGAAGTCCTAATGATTGGGTTTGTTTGATTAATTCTTCATAATTTGCAAGCGATGAGGTTAAGAAAAGCAATCGGCCTCCTTTTTTGATAACGCTTTTTGCCGATTTTATTATCTTAAGAGGAATTACAACTCCTTCATGTAAGCCATCTACTGTGCTGTCTGTAATTTCATTTGATGGTAAGTATGGCAGATTGCATACAACAAGATCAAATTCTGCTACCAAGGCATCTGCTGAATCACAGCATAGACAATTGTCAATTACTGAATGTGCCTTTTTAGTTGCTTCAAAGCTAATATCAATGGCCAGTACAAGTTCGAAGTTTGCTAACAATGTTTTTGCCAAATAGCCTGATCCGGTCCCAATGTCAAGAGCATACTTTCCTTTTTCATTTTGTATTTGATTTGCAAAAAATAAAGTATCTTCAGCAGGAGAGTAATACTCATTTTTTGTTAATTTGTTTTGCAAGTCTTACTATCTCACCATCTGTCAGGTCTTCAAATCTTTGGTTTGAATCTATTGATATGCCAAATTGTTTGGCAACGTTTCGAATTGTCTTTCTTCTGTACGAAAAAAGCTTGTTTATTGTATTTATGATGTTTTTTGATATTTGGTGTGTTTTGGTCAATCGCAAGACAGCCGAGTCTACTTTTGGGATAGGTGAAAAGTTTGTTTTTTTTACATCCATGATATGTTCTATTTTCGTACAGTGGTTTGCAAGTACCGTGACTGCTCTGTGATTTTTGTTACCAGGTTTTGATAGAAGTTTTTCAGCAAACTCCTTTTGAACCATTATTACTCCATGAGAGAATTTCTTCTGTATGAGCCATTCTATTGCTTTGCGGCTCTCTGAATATGGTAAATTAGACACAAAAACTGTGAAATCCAAATCTAGCTTGAATCCATCTCCATGCATTAGGCTTAGATTTGAAAAGTGTAAGAATTTTTCTAAGGCTGACAAGTAAAGTTCTTTGTCTGCTTCTACCGATACAACTTTTTTTGCGGTTTGACAAAGAAAAGGAATGAGTATGCCTCTTCCAGTGCCAATCTCAAGAACAGTATCCTTTTTTGTTATATTTGCACAATCAACTATTGATTTTGCAATAGATTCTGAAACCAAAAAATGTTGGCCAAGTAAACGACGTCTATTCATCGTCTGACAAAGAGGTTCATTCTTGTCTCGCCTGTTATCTCTTCAAGGATCCTCTTTGCAATTTGCTTTACAGGTTCTTTTAGTCCTACTCTATCCTGCAAGTCCTTAAAATCTGTAAACTTTTTCTTTTCACGTTCTTCAAGCATTTTTCTCATGTATGTCTTGCCAATTCCAGGTATTAGCTCTAATGCATGAATCCTTGGGGTAAGCGGTTGTGCGTTGTTTAGGTAATCCACAAACCTTTGTTCATTTT
>CAYZOW010000117.1:0-1816 GCA_964480245.1 uncultured Nitrosopumilaceae archaeon
TCTTTTTGCAACTTCAATAATTTCGTGTGCATAATCTCCTTGCTCTAGCACAGTTTCGACTTGCACATTATCTTGTAGTGCTTGTTTTTTGCATTGTTCTAGTAATTCTGTTCCCTTTGCTCTTAGCTCTTCGATTAGTTCAAATGTTGCAGCACTATCTCCGCCATACTCCCAATCAAGCACAACATGAGCTACATATAATTTCGAATTACATTTTTGCGCTAAAAAGACAGACTTGTCAAAGGCCTTTTTTGAAGATTCGGAGCCGTCTACTGCAACAAGAATTCTTGAGAACAATGAATGAGTAGGTGATTGTTGCTAATATTGTTGGCGTTACAAAAAGTTCTACGTATCCCCTTTCTTAATATGGCCGTAGATTTTGGAAGAATCTAAGATAATAGAGACTGGATTGGTGCAGAGTTAATCGTCATCGTCATTGCCATTACCATTTCCGTTATCATCATCATCGTCATTGCCATTACCATTGCCGTTGCCGTTACCATTGCCGTTGTTATTGCCGTTACCATTGCCGTTATCATCGTCATCGTCATCGTCATTGCCATTACCATTTCCGTTATTGAGTAACATTTCTAGTTGCAATACTCTATTTTTTAGCTGATTATTTTCTTGTTTTAGTGTTTCAAATGTATTTTCAAGCTGAGTTACTCTCTCAATTAGCGCATTTATCTTCAGAGTTAACTGTTGGATAATATCTGGGGTCGGCGTTTCATCTACTGGATTAACAGTAATTGTTACTGTAGCAACGTTACTGTCTTGTAAGCCAGCGTTGGCTTTGTACGTAAAGCTGTCAGGACCAAAGTAGTTTGCAGCTGGCGTGTAGGTGAAACCTCCATCGGTATTCAATACCAATGTTCCGTGAGCTGGGTCAGAAACGAAAACCGCAGATAGCGCGTCACCGTCTGGATCGTTATCATTTGTAAGAACTCCTGTAGCTGGTACGACAAGCTGTGTGTCCTCGTTTGTTGAGTATGCGTTATTAGCTGCTGTTGGGGCGTCGCTAACTGCCACGACTGTTAGATCCACTGTAGCAACGTTACTGTCTTGTAAGCCAGCGTTGGCTTTGTATGTAAAGCTGTCAGGACCAAAGTAGTTTGCAGCTGGCGTGTAGGTGAAACCTCCATCGGTATTCAATACCAATGTTCCGTGAGCTGGTCCAACATCTAAAACTGCAGATAGTGGGCGAGCTTCTGGATCAGAGTCATTTCCAAGAACTCCCGGAGCTAGGACTGCAAGTGGAGTGTCCTCGTTTGTTGAGTATGCGTCATTTGACGCGGATGGTGCTACTTGGGCTTCTGATAGTGTAATTGGCGTGACTAGTACAGCTGTTAAAAGAATCGCGGCAATCAGAATTACCTTTGTCTTCATTAAATCAATTGAGAAGAGAATTTGCTTATAACAATCAGGCAGAATTTATCAGTAATAATCCTACGCAAGATTAATCTAGTAAGAAGGCAAAACAACTAGATTTTTTCAATTTGAGATCTAGTTACTGTTTCATTCCTACTTTACACAAGCCAACTCTACAATTATGACAAACATAGTCATCGGCAGGATTCTGACAACCACAGGAGCAGGTACACGTATAATCATTCATTATTCTATATTACGTTAAAGTAGAATATAACTAATCTCTATTGTAACCACAATTCATAGTAAGACTCGGAACAATTTTGATTCGTAGGTATGGTAGTTAATTGTCATTAAAATCTATTATACGATATTTTTAAATTAGCTCAGAGTAAAACAACATTGCTAATGAGGTCTCAAAGCATTTTTGTTTTAATTGTGCTTCTTA
>CAYZOW010000118.1:0-1803 GCA_964480245.1 uncultured Nitrosopumilaceae archaeon
CCAATCCCCTCTCCTTGGGAATCGTCAACTTTTCAATCTGGTACTTAGTAACCGCTCAGGGTGCGACCTCCAAATACATTCGGGTCGGCCCCGAATCGGTGCTTAGCGTTGAGTACGCTGTTCTCGTCTTCATCGTCGCATTCATGTGGGCAGGATTCTGCTCAGTGATTACTGCACTGGTCGAGGACAAGGCGAACAGGAAATGGCGCTTCCTTCAGGCAGCCCTGCTGGCGATTTCCCTTGCAGCTCTGCGGCTGCCTTTTGTACTACCGGAGGACAAGGCAGCGGTCGAAAAGAAACTCGGAATCTCATTAGACGCAAGAAGCTTTACCGTGAATATCCCTTACCGTGACCCCAGCTTGAATGCGTACCTCGGAAGGACCACCGACCCCCTAGATCAATGCCAGACCTACAGACACATCTCAGCACACTCCACTGACGAAGCAGTGCAGGCTGCACTCGCTCGGCTCAAGGAATCACCAAGCTACTATCAGTTCGCCCGCACAATACCGCGAGGCAAAGAGGGAACGAATCGAAAGCCGGTGGAGGTTGTCGAAAGCGGTATTTCAGCGCAACAAGAGTAAGGCACAGACGCTAGACGCGGCCCGATGGTTGCGCCTGCGCCTTTGCCCCAGAGTACACTCTGAAGGTTCAGTGGGAGGATTCCAGTGACTGTCTGTGTGGCTGCACTGTGTTCCGGCGGCAACATCTTGGGAGCGTCAGACAGGATGCGCACTGCGGGCGATGTTGAGTTTGAGCCGGAATCGTCCAAAATCTATGCCATCACAAATTCCATCGCCCTAATGATTGCCGGAGATTCATCACTACATATGGCTCTCATTTACGGGTTGAATCATTGGACGACCCAGCGCATTAAGGAGAAACCAACCGAGTGGATTCCTGTCAGTGAACTCGCACAGAAGTATCATGCCCTATACCTGGAGGAGAAATCCCGACGGGCCGAGGCCAGAGTGTTGGGACCACTTGGGCTTACTTTGGATACTTTCATTCAGCGACAAAATCAGATGGCTCCCAGCTTTATTAGTGACCTGACGCGAGAGATTCTCAACTTTGAGATGCCCCCAATCGAAGCGATTGTTACCGGCCTTGATATGAGCGGCGCTCACGTCTATGTCGTTACCAATAGCGAAGTGACTTGTCGAGACGACGTTGGATTCGCTGCGATTGGCGTTGGCTACTGGCACGCCAATTCACAATTTATGTTCGCAGGTCACCACAGAGCCGCGCCATTGCCAGAGACGTTGCTACTGACGTATGCGGCAAAGCGCAGGGCCGAGGTTGCTCCGGGCGTGGGGGTGGGAACAGACATGATCACGATTGGACCTCAAGTTGGCTCCTACAGGGAAATTGACAAAGGAATAGTTGATGAACTAAAGAAAATCTACAAGCGCACACGTTTACGTACTACCAGCGCACTGAAAATATCAAACAGAGAGGTAAATGAGTATGTCCAGAAACTCAGAGAATACGCTGCTCAACAAGTACAGACCTCTCCTGAGAAGCCAACCGACAAACCAGACGGACAAGAAGCCACAGACGAAGGAGACGAAGCTGCTGGAGCCCGAAAACCTAATTAGGCGGTCAGCTTCTCGAAGCTCAAGGGACAAGCAGTAACCATATGGCGCAAGGGTCCAAGAACAGGTCATGGCGGTTTCGCCTGGGTGCCCCATCCTTTGCAGCAAAGGGTGGGAACAAAGTCCGGCTCCACCTTACTCGTCCTTATCCACCGCCCTGCCATTCCTGATTACCTCCGCTTTGACCGCCATAGCAGCGGTGAAGTTA
>CAYZOW010000119.1:0-1796 GCA_964480245.1 uncultured Nitrosopumilaceae archaeon
TGTATGATGGGTAATGGGTCTATTACATTTCCTTTACTTTTACTCATCTTTGTTCCGTACTCATCTACCCCATACCCCATTATCCAAGCTTCTGACCAAGGTATTTTACCAGTAAGCTGTTCGCACCTTAGTATAGTGTAGTAGAGCCATGTTCTTACGATATCCTTAGACTGGGGTCGTATGGTTGTAGGATATGTTTTTTTGAAAAATTTGTCATCACGTTCATATTTTGACACAAAAAGTGGAGATACACTAGAATCCATCCACGTATCAAAAGTTCTTTCTTCACCAACAAAACTACTTGCACCACATTTTGTACACTTTGTTATGGGAGAACTATCCTTCCATGGTTTGTAGTATTTTCCTGGTTCTGGTACGTGTGGCTCAGAACACTTTTTGCAATACCATATGGGAATCTCAGTACCATAGTATCTTCTTCTTGATATGGGCCAGTCAATAGAAATGGAGTCCAGCCAGTTCATTAGAATCTGTTTGTGCATAGGGGGATGAAAGATTATTTTTGAGCCAATTTCCCTAATTTTCTCTACTGAATCCTTTTGTTTTAGGTAATATTCCTCCATAGGTATTATCTCAATAGGAATCTTGCTTCTTTCAGAGACAGGAGTGCGATGATTAATGTTCTCTATTTTTTCCACAAAGCCTTGATTCTGAAGATCCTCAGTTATCTTTTCTCTAGCTTGTTTTACCTTTAAACCAGCATATGCTCCCGCAACCTCAGTCATACGTCCCTCTTTTCCAACTGCTACAATTTCTGGTAGCTCTAATTCTCTAAAAAGCGTAACATCGTTTTGGTCACCATAGCTACATACCATGACAATTCCAGATCCAAACTCTTTTTCTGCAGAAGGATGTGTTCTGATCTCAACTTCCCTGTTTACTATAGGTATTATTGCTTTTTTGCCAACAATGTCTGCATATCTTTGATCTTCTGGATTAACAATTATGGCTTGGCAAGCACACAAAAGTTCTGGTCTCGTGCTTGCCACTGTAATGGTTTTGTCAGAGTTTTTTATTTTAAATTTTATATAAACCAATTTTGTTGGAATTTCCATGTAAGTTATTTCGGCATCAGCAATAGTGGTACCAGTTACCCAGTCATAGTTATTTGGTCTGTTTGCAAGATAAACCAATCCCTTTTTCCAAAGCTCGATAAATGTTGATTGAGTAAGTATACGATATTCTTCAGAATCTGTTCTGTAATAATCTGAAAAATTTCCACTAATGCCAAGGCTTTTCATGATCTGGATCATCTCTGTCTCCAAGTCATCTAACGCAGTTGCACACATCTTCAAAAACTCGCCGCGTTCTGTTTCACGCATTTTAATATTGTATTTTTTTTCTGTGTACATCTCTACAGGCAAACCGTTTCTGTCTATGCCTATTGGGAAAAGGACGTTTTTGCCAGACATTCTTGCTGTTCTTGCAATCATGTCTATCTGTGCATAATGTGCGGCAGCGCCTATGTGCCAAGGTCTTCCAGAGGGATATGGTGGCGGTGTATCTATTACAAAAATATCTCCCTCTGGCTTAAAGTCGTAAATGTGTGACTCTTGCCATTGTTTTAGAATATTTTTCTCAATCTCTGGATTCCATGCAATCTCTTTGATCTTCGGTTCCATACCTAGGATTTGGAGATATGAGATAAAATATGAGCTCCTTTGTTGTATCCTTCGTAAATATAGACCCCTACTGCCTCTATGTTTGCTGGCATCTTTGGAATAAGGATCTTAATTATTTCCGTCGAAAGACTTTCTACTGTGGCTTCACCATCAAGG
>CAYZOW010000120.1:0-815 GCA_964480245.1 uncultured Nitrosopumilaceae archaeon
TTAAAATCCGGGGCATGGATGCGCTTTTGTCCGAAATGAAAATTCCAGGAATGGGTCAACTGGAAGACTCGGACGAACTGGCCGTCGCTATTGAAGGTATCGACGATATCGATACAGACGAAGAAAGGGGGGAGGATGACGATGTCGATGTGGTGAACGATGACGTTCTCGGTGAGGATGAAGATATCGACGTGGTGAACGAAGATATCCTCGGCGACGACGACGACGATGAATATTAATACTAACGATTCGGCCAAAGTGCCGCGTTTATAAATCCGGGTGTAAATCTCGGCAACTGTTTAACTAAAACACAAAACAAATGAAGTACATTCGTGGTTCTTATGGAGTTATCAAAAAGAAATACTCCAAAATCAAAAAGGGAAATGTTCGCCTAACTCAGTCGTCTTTACTGCTGGCGCAGTTTATCGACACGTTAAAAGACACATACAAATTTCCGGTACTGGAAACCGACACGACAACGGCCCCCCTACCGGAAGAAATTCGACTCAACGTGAACGACGAATTTATCAGCTATGAAATGGGGTACTACCTCGAAGCTGAAAAAACAATTAATCAGGTCGCCGCGATCGTAGGGCGTTTCTTCTTTACCTACGCCCCGGATGAACTGGCCGCCGCCGCCGCTTCTTTGGAAGATGCTTGGCTCGGAAACATTCAGATCCTTGTAAACAAAATTTCAAGACTGGAAAGGTGGGATATCAAACGTCATAATGTTATACCCCGTACACAAATGAAAGGCTTTACGGCGGGTATTCCTCAGGTTACACAACCGTCGATAGATTATTCGACCGATGGAA
>CAYZOW010000120.1:825-1150 GCA_964480245.1 uncultured Nitrosopumilaceae archaeon
ACGCTGAGTGGGGCAAAAAAGAATGATATCATTCTTTCGCTTCTTCACGCCCTGCCTATCGTAACGGTCGGGCTACCTATAAATGCCGATGATACGATCAATTTCAAGATGAACCGTTTAGTGCTATTATTCCGGGGGATGCTGGCACAGAACGCGGCGAAGTTTCAATAAGTAACAAAGGGCAATAAAATATATTTATTGCCTAAAGTAACAATACCGGGGGCGGTGTATGCCGCCCCCTTTATAAAAATATATCATGGCTAAATTCCTTTCCGTCCGTCAGTTTTCCCCGCGCGTCATCGTTAAAAGCGAACTGATTGAAATA
>CAYZOW010000120.1:1160-1524 GCA_964480245.1 uncultured Nitrosopumilaceae archaeon
CCTAAAACAAAATTACAGCTTCCCGATAATCAGAACTTACGAAATACTCATTTGATGAGTATCGAAGTGTTTCACTTTGCCGACTTCCCGCGCTCGATCGTTACGCTTTCGACGGTTATATCAGAAGCGTTAATGAAAAGTATTTTTTTGACTTTGCAGTCATACAACGGGAAAAATTTCGATTGGCAAAGGCCCGTTATTACTTTGCATACAAACAGTACCGTACATGAAACTTTCCCGGAAGTTTACACGAAGCAAAAGGTAAACTATCCAAAGTCTTATATTGAAATTGCCGATAGTTCCTTAATCAGCACCGAAGAAGATCAGGTTTTCCCGACCGGTCAGTTTCCAGTACAGCCCCCGC
>CAYZOW010000120.1:1534-1748 GCA_964480245.1 uncultured Nitrosopumilaceae archaeon
TTGCCTATGAAAATTTCCTATGCTGAATTTGAAAAGGTAGAAAAGGACGACCAAAAGGCAAATTTCAAAAATCAGTCATAACGGCAAATGAACGAAAGTAAAATTTCGGGGGGAAATTTTACGGAGACTTTTTCAGGAAATTCTACTGAAACGATTTCCGGCACTAAGGATATAAATGTCTTTATTATGTTTCTTTCGGGTCTTGGAACATTTG
>CAYZOW010000121.1:0-1739 GCA_964480245.1 uncultured Nitrosopumilaceae archaeon
AAAATATAGAATTAAATACGAAGGATCGTCAAATTTGAAAATTGGCAAAAAAAGCAGCTAAATCAAAGGTGATGGTACTGGTCCAGAACTTGTCAATGCAATGATGTACGTTATAATTTGTTGGAAATAAAAAAATTACAAAAGTGACTTTAAACTTTCTTCGGAATTATTGCAATTATACGTAAAGGAGCACCACTGCCACCTTCAATCTTCATTGGTAAGGCAATCACATAGGCACCAATTAAAGGTAATTGATCCAAATTAGCAACATTCTCAAAAAAAGGGATGTTCTTAGTGCAGAGAATGCGGTGCGTTTCGAAAAATTCTGATTTCCCGTAATCTATACTTTGAGTATCTAATCCAATTGCATTAATTTTACGATTTTCAACCAACCATTTTGCAGCATCAGGATGCAATCCAGGAAAGTGTAAATCAGTTAGAGCCTCCTTTCCTGTTTTATCTGTTCCAAGATACTTGAGGCGGTCAGGCCAGTATTTTCCATATCCAGTATGCAATAGAACAATAGCTCCTTCTGGTATTTTGCCATAAGATGATTCCCAATTTGCAAAATCTTGTATTGATACTTGATAATCCGGATTTTTTAGCGTCTCTTTGAAAACATCAATTACGATGGCTTGTCCAATAAGCTGGTCCAATGGGATTTGATCAACTGTTTTTCCATTCTTAGCAAAATGAATGGGAGCATCCATGTGTGTGCCGCCATGTTCTGGTGAGAAAAATTTGTTTGCAGAATAGTAATATCCTTTCTCCGTCATTCCATCAAATTCCTTTTCTAGCTTAAAACCCTCTTCAGTGGGCCAGTAAATGGTTTCTGAGGAATAACTGTGGGAAAGGTCGACTAGATGTACGTGATCGAAGGAAAAATAATTATTCATCTAATCTTATTTTCTGTAAAAAGATATAAACAAATCCTATCGTAAAAAAAGTTTGAATTTGCTAATTAGAAATCCAGTTTCATGTTGTAAAAGTGATTTAGCGAAATTATTTTTTTGATACCCCTACATTTTCAATAAAACCGAAAATACTATAAATATGTAGGGGTAACTAATATCATGGTAACGCTAAAGAAAAAGACGCTCAAGGGAAAAACCTACTACTATCTTGAGCACAGTACAAGGAAAGGTAAGAAGGTACAAAAAAAAGAGATCTACCTTGGACGAAAAATTCCAGCCAACATAGAGGAGATCAAGAACAACTTTCTTGACAGCATCTACAGAGAAAAGTGGTACATTGACATAGACAGGATCAAGCAGATCTTCTCCAAAGAACAGAGGGAAATACCAAAGTCTATCAAAGAAAAACAGTTACAGAATTTCGTTACTAGGTTCACGTATGATACCCAGAGGATAGAAGGCTCTACTCTCACTAGAAGGGAAACTGCGGATCTTTTGGAGAGGGGCATCACACCAAAAAGTAAACCGGTGCGAGATGTGCAAGAAGCCGAAGCTCACAGGGATCTATTCTATGAAATTCTAAAATCAAAAAAAGAATTATCGATGCAGAGCATACTAGATTGGCATTGGGATCTTTTCCAACTGACAAAACCAGATGTGGCAGGAAAGATAAGAAAGTACCAGGTAGCAATAAGCGGCAGCAAGTTCCTGCCTCCCTCACATATCGAAGTCTATCCAATGCTAACAGAGTTTTTCAGGTGGTATCACAAAAACAAGAAAAAACTCCATCCAGTAGAGCTTGCTGCATTAGCACATCTAAAATTT
>CAYZOW010000122.1:0-1725 GCA_964480245.1 uncultured Nitrosopumilaceae archaeon
CACTAGAATTTTGTGCAAAGGCCTGTGAAAACCTTGGTTTTACACTTGGTAAGGGAGTTTCTCTTGGTGTGGATTTTGCTTCCTCTACCCAGTGGGATGAAAAGAAAAAGAAATACGTTTATGATAGAGCTGGATTTGAAAATACTCCACAAGAACAGTTAGAGTTTGGTTCTGAAATAATAAAAAAGTACAAGCTTATTTACGCAGAGGATGTAGTGCATGAGGAGGCTTTTGAGGAGATGGCAATTCTGACCTCAAAGTTTCCAAATGTTTTGATAGCTGGGGATGATCTTGTGGTAAAAAATACTGAGATCTTCAAAAAGGCAGCAAAGCTAAAGTCTTGCAATGCGGCTATTCTAAAGGTAAACCAAGCAGGAAGTCTTTATGATGCATTGGAGTTTGCTGCAGAAGCTCACAAAAATAACATCAAATTAATCACATCACACAGATCAGGAGAATCTATAGACTCACACATATCACATATTGGTATTGCGACAAAGTCAAAGATGTTAAAAGTAGGGGTTGTGGGTGGAGAAAGAGTTGCCAAGCTCAATGAATTAATTCGTATTGCAGAGTATGATTTAATACGTGGTATGGCTGAGATTTAAAAACACAACATGAGCGAACAAAGTGAGCTTGAACGTATTGAAAAAAGCATCCTATCCACAGGAATAAGAGTAGGAACACCAGTTAAGACAAAGTTCATGATGCCATTTATTACGAAATCAACTCCTGAGGGACTCTACATTATCGATATCAAAAAAACTCTATCGAGAATCCAGACCGCTGCCAAGTTCATAAACAGAGGAGAAATTGACAAAGTGATAATGTGTTCTGGAAGGGAATATGCAAATACTCCAATAGAGAAATTCTGTGAAGTGACGGGTGCAACCCCAATGCTTGGAAGGTTTATGCCAGGTACCCTTACAAATCCACTCTTGCCATATTATATAGAACCACAGCTTGTAGTAGTTTCAGATCCTCAAACTGATGCGCAAGCAGTTCTTGAAGCTACTAATGCAGGCATTCCAGTCATTGGCATATCAAATACTGATAATATTACTTCCAAACTAGATCTGATCATACCAGCAAACAACAGGGGTAGAAAATCTTTGGCAACTGTTTATTGGCTTTTAGCAAGAGAGTTACTCATACAAAAAGGTCAGCTAAAAGATGGCGACATGATGAAGTATGAAATTGACGACTTTGAAACTAAAATAATAGAAGAGGAAATTGAATAATGCAGATAAGAACACCAGCCGTTGCTGGAATGTTCTATCCAAAAGAAAAAGATGAACTGAGAACTGTAATACGCAATTGTTTTCTCCATTCCTTTGGACCGGGAAAAGTTCCTCCCACTGCTAATGATGAAAATATTCTTGGTGTAATTTGCCCCCACGCTGGATACATGTATTCTGGACCTGTTGCAACAAATTCCTTTTACTCAATTTCTTCACAAAAACCAGAGCTTGTCATAATAGTTGGCCCTAATCACTGGGGCATTGGTTGTGGCGTTGCAGCGATGAAGGAAGGTCAATGGCAGACTCCACTTGGGAATGTTGAGGTTGATACAGAATCTGCTATACAAATAAACAAGATTACTAAAGTTATCGAGTTAGACTTTTTTTCTCACACAAGGGATCACAGTCTAGAAGTGCAGGTACCTATTTTACAGGAAGTTTATTCACATAAGTTCAAAATTCTTCCTATAATTTTAATAAACCA
>CAYZOW010000123.1:0-1703 GCA_964480245.1 uncultured Nitrosopumilaceae archaeon
CGAAATCTTTTTTGACAACATGGGGGTGAAATTGATCAATGAATAAAGAAGATCCATAGTAGTGTGCCTGAGATGACGAACGCGCGTCAACCTAGGTGTTATTGCACCGTGACGTACACGAGTTCGCTGGTCGAAACCATGCCAAGCCCATCCGTGACGCGTCCGGAGAAGGAAATCGTTCCGGCGGAGTTCCAGGGTCCGGCTACGAGTGTGCAGGGAGCCGCGCTCTGGCAGGTTTTGAGGACTGCCCCCTCCTTCAATATCTCAATCTTCACGATACCGTCATCATCGCTGCCCGTTACGGTCACATCGACGGTTTCGCCGACATAAATCAGCGATTTTCCGGTCAGCGTCGTGGCTATGGGGCTGTCGTTCGTGCCGATGGTGATGGTTTTATGGGCGGTTGTGTAGGTGCGGCCCAAGTTGTCGGTCACTTTGCCGTAGACGTCATAGACGGATCCGACCGCTCCGGGCAGTAGTGCGCTCCAACGGCATTGCCGGATGGCCGAGGCACAGGCTTCCACCGACACGCCATCCAGGTAGATGTCGGTGCGGATGACGGCGATTGATGGGTCCGAGTCCACGATGGCCTCACCGGGCTGGCTCTGTTTGATGATGGCGCGGCCGATGGTAAGCTTCACGAGCGAACTCGAACCGGTCGTGACGGGAACGGTGATGATTTTGATCTGCACGCTGGCATTCACGGCGGTGGCGATCGCCTTGGCTTCGTAGCTGACTTTCGTTCCCGAGATCGGCACTTGCACCTCAGCGGAACAGGACGCGCTCATACAGGTCTGAATCAGGACACCATCGAAGAACAGTTCGATTTTGGCGATTCCCGATGGGTCGCTCGCCATCGCCGTCAGGTTTTCGATGTCGCCGGCGCTGACCGTGATTTTGGAGACGGTGAGGGTCATGCTCACCGTGGAGGTCGCGGTGGGAGGCGTCGTGGTCGCCGAAGGCGGACCCATGAGCCCTCGATCGGCCGAGATCGAGGTCGCAGCGGCCAGTTCTCCGCTCGGAGAGTAGTCGGCGATTTTCGCGATGGACGCGCCGACCTTATAGGTCGCGAAGAAGGCATCCGGCAGGTCATGCACCTTGGTCGCCCAATCTGCCCCGTAGAGTTGGATGGCCAAGGCTTCCGTCTCGATCCAACGCAGCACGCCGCCTCTCGCCACCGCGTAGACTTTCGGATCCGTCGTAAGCTTCACCATCCGATAGCCCGGCTTGTAGGTCACGGCCCCGCCGATGCCGATCGAGGCGAGTTCGGCTCCGGTGAGGGTCTTCGTGTTTGAGAAATCGGCGTACCAGCCAAAGTAGGTCTTCTCGTTCGGGAAGACGTAGCGCTTTGCGTCGGCGCCGTAGTAATACACGTCGGGAAACGCGCTGGTTTTGATCAAATCACCAGAGTTAGGCATCGCGGCTTGGATTGGGCCGGCGAGAAGGAGTCCGAACATTGAAAGTCCGGCGAGGAGGAGAGGGCGGAGTTGCATAGAATGAGGATAGGATAACAAAAAAGCGCCCCGATGTCGCTTGTGTTGATTTTTGGCGCACGATTGCTTATGCTGTTTTCATATGCGCGACGAAATGGTCAAAATTCCCAAGCTAGAACACCGACGGCTTGTTCAGGCTGCCGCTTCGTTAGAGGCCCTGCAGAAAGTTTTCTTCAAGACGGCCCTTGTTGAACCCGCGACACGGGACGC
>CAYZOW010000124.1:0-1700 GCA_964480245.1 uncultured Nitrosopumilaceae archaeon
GATGTAGCTAAACCTTGGTCGTGCATTGCAAGTGAGGTAGGAGCTCCCGTTCTGCTTCTATTCAAGTACTGTTCTTGTGTGTATGTGTGGTATTCTGGGCTGTCAGAGTCTTCCATTCTTTCAATCAAGACTTGACCACAACTTCCACACACAGTCTCTCCTTTTTGTTCGTCAGTGATTAATGGTCCTTTGATGCATCGACCTTGTTTACATTTATCAAATATTTCATCAGGCAAGTTGTTCATTGCTCTTGTATGTTTAATTTAGTATATTAAAAAATTGCAACAGTTCCCACGGTTTTTTTGCAGTAGGCCTAGCTAATTCTCATTCTATAGAATAAGAATAAGAACATAGAATGTTTTTTGGATTTAAATATCAAAATACATTATTTCGTATTATGTCACAAATAACTGAAACAATTCATCAGAAAAAATCGTGGGTTCTTGTCAGCTCTGTTGATGAGAACACTAAGGCAGATGATTTAGAGAAAATCACTCCATCGGTAGTTGGGCTTGTCGATGAATGGCAATCAACTGGAAAATTCCTTTGGTCAGGACCATTTAACGATAACAAAACTGGCATGGCTATCTTTGAGGCAACAGAGGACGAAGCAAACAGATTTTATGATAAATATGATAAGATCTGTTCAGGAGTACTAAGCTATCATCTGTACCAATGGGATTCTATTCCACTGCTCTCTATGCTTGAGAATACATAGAGAGATCATTTTTTATAATCATGCTAAACAAAAATCGTATTTTGTCGAGTTATTATTGATTTTACGCCCTAACATGGCGCTAAACATTTAGTTTGATTCTCCAAATTTTAGGTCAAATTTACGAACAAAAAATGGGTGTTGTTACCGTACTTTCAAGTCTTTGCACTCAAAAGGCGGTACATTCATCTCCAGGAATTCTTTCATTCTTTGCTTAATATCTTCCGCCGTGATATCATCCATACTAGGCGAACCGATGTTAAAGGATATCTTGTCAGAACCAATGTGAGCATTTGTTATAACAAGATCTGCATATTGGTTTGTAATTTCGTTTACATAGTACTTGGCTTCATCCATCTTTACATCCGAAACTTTCATTTCTACCGTTCTAGGTTTGAACTTTGCTGCTCCATCGTAATCCTTCCCTGATGATAGGCCCTGATCTTCTGCAATTCTTGCATCTACCATAACTGAAGATACACTTCCATGCCTTTATAATTTACTATAGGATCACAAAAAGGTGTTATAATTGATCTGATAATTACTTCTGTTGGTGTCGTCAGGAAGAGAAATACGTAAAGAGACAGGCCAGGAATCCGTGCAGATTGGAAAAAACAGATCGAAGACACAGTATTTCATTACTAGTCTTCCATGGTCAGGTTTAACTTTTAGTTACGATATAATTCTCCATGCCAAAATTAACAGATGTTGTAAAGGCTGTCATTTTTCTAATAGGGGGATTTGTCATAATAGTTGTAGGTGGGTTTATGATGAGAAGTGTTGCAAAGTTATGGGAAAGTAATGATGATAAAAAAGATGCGCCAAGAGTAAGGTTAACCATTCCTAGCAGCGTTACAATAAATGAATCAAAGACAAAAAGCCCAAAGGAAATCCCCCATATTCCTGCACAAGAAACAAAACTGTGATGAATTTTAATTTCCTTAGTGATGCGTCAGTTACGAAGTCCTTTCCATGCATAATGGAA
>CAYZOW010000125.1:0-1672 GCA_964480245.1 uncultured Nitrosopumilaceae archaeon
GGAGCTGATGCGGCGTGAACGCGTCCACGCCGGCCGCGCGCGCCCATCGCTTCACGCGCCCATAGATCATCGCCTTCGTCCATGGGCGGCCGTCCTGGTGGAGCAGCGTGCAATCGGACGGGCGCTTGACCATCGTGGCCAGATGCGGCTCGAGGATCGACCAGAGGGCATGGTGGATACCCACGCTCCGCTCCTTCGCGCCCTTGCCCCAGAGCCGTACCTGACCCGTCAACGTGGTCCCGTCTGGCAGGTCGGCGGGCGGACGGATGTCGCGGAGCCGGATCGTCAACACCTCGTCTCGACGCGCGCCGACGTAGTAGAGCAACGCCCGGAGGAGCGCGTCCTGTCCGGTCAGCGGCAGCCGCATGAGGCGGTCGCGGTGATCGGGGAGCAGCGCCCGTGGCATCGAGCGCGGCTTACTGACTTGCGGCAGCTCGTCGAGATCCACGCCCGGCCAGTACCGTTTCCGCGAGCCCCAGCGCGCGAACTCGCGCAGCACGGCGCAGTCGAGCGCCAGCGTGTTGGCCGATTTGTCCTGCTCCGAGCGGTGGTCGATATAGGCCCGCACGAGATCGGCCGTGAACAGGAGCACGCTGCTGCGCCCGGCCGTGACCTTCATCCAGTCGGCGAAGACGTCGAGCGTCCACTTGTATCGGCGCTGGGTGGCGACGCTGAGGGGTCGCCGTCCGGTCGTGCCGAGGCGGCTCTCGCTGATGAACTGATCGACGGCCGTGTCCATGCGCATTTCGTTACTCCCGCGAGCCAAGGTCGGGCTGGTGCGAGGGAGAATAGCCGACGAGGGCGGGGTCCGCACGGCCAGGGTCACGCCTGCCGCCGCATCTGCTGGGCGATCACTCGCCCGCCCTCGCCTTCAGCCACTTGTGCAAATCACTGAGTGCGGAGAGGTCGGCCGTCTCCATCGTGACGCCTTCGCCCAGGTAGGTCGTCGCCGCATCGCGCCGGTCCTTGGGCGTGAGTTTCGCATTGTGGGTGTCACCCGCGCCACCTTTGGCCCAGGCGGCGAGCCGCTTGCCAGTGTCGAGCGAGATCATCTCGCCGTCTTGGATGACGGCCTTCAGCTCGTCGAGCGTGTACTTGGTGCCGTGGAACTTGTGCTCGCGGTCAATCCAGCCGTGGACGAACATCTCGAACAGGATGTCGTCGGACTGCTTGGGTTCCAGCACCGACGAGCGTGACCACTCCTTCGTTGCCTTGTTCTCCTGCATCGGGTATTTCGCGCGCATGCAGACGATGACGAGGGGGATGGGTTGCTGGTGCAGCCGTGCGGGGCGTTGCAGGGGAAGCGGTGCGGCATCTACGCGCATCGCCTCGGCCGCCATGTGCAGCACGCCGCCGACGCCTTCCCATTCGTGGCTGGCGCTGTCGATGATCAGGGCCGTGAGATCGGCCTTCTCGGCGGCGTCGATAGCATTGCCGTACTCGGTCGGCGAGAAATCCTCGCGGAGCGGCAGGACGATGTAGCCTCCGGGGATCTCATCGACGAAGGCCTCACCACGACCGCCCTCCGTCTCGATCATCCCGACGCGACCCTCGCCCGCGAAACCGCGCGCCAGGAGCAGGCTCGATTTCGTCTTGCCGCAGCCCGATTCGCTGTAGAGCCCGACGAGGGGCTTAGCCTCCGACTTGAGCGCCGGGCGGAACGTGTAGCTCA
>CAYZOW010000126.1:0-1654 GCA_964480245.1 uncultured Nitrosopumilaceae archaeon
TCCAAAGTCTTGTTATGCTAATTGGCAGACTTCCAGTGTTTTGAACCGTGATGTTAAATTTATTATTGACTGTTTCAGCTTTTACAGTATCAAATGTTTCATCGCCTTGGTTAACTGTCGCTATATTTTCAACCAGGACTTGCTGATTAAATTTTTCTAAACTATTCATACCGTATGTGATATAGGTGACAACACTTACAAGTGCAATTACGGAAAAGACTATTCCTATAACACTGCTTAATGCTTTTCGATTTCTCAAGATGAATTCTCCGTTTTGTAGATCAACATTAATCTACTACAGTTACGGCTCCTATGTTTTTTGTTCTCAAGAAGAACTGTCCTGTTTCATCATATCCCTGTAAGAAGACATACCTCTTGTAGGCGCCAGGAGGTATCAGATCTACAGTTCCAGTGCTATTTGTAGGAGTGGTTTTGGGTTGAGTAAAGTTTACGTTTACAAGATTTCCAGGGGACAGAAATAGGCTGTCTGTGTTTACGTCTATTAAGGTTCCATTGACACTTTTTGCAATTCCTGCATAAGCCGTTGTCGTGCTTAAATCATCAAAGGTAACCCTACTTCCTTGATAAGTCAGCCAGATTCCTGTTGTGCCAGAATTAATGACAGAAACTGTTACTTCATCATCATTATCATACGTGATGTATGCAGGCAAAGTTGCGTTTGGTTGCGGTATTTGAAGATAGCTTGGATGAGGTATCATGTTCTCATCATCTATTGTCATATTCAAGTTAAGCGCCTCCCAGTCTGTGGTAGAGCCAACATATCCCATACTGAAGTTCAGCCTCTGGTTGGCAGCCAACTCGACCACTGGTATTGATGTCATGGTGTAGTTCCATGTTGAATAGGAAGCATCGTCGTTACTTGCTAGTCCCTTTCCATCCTTAAATGGGACGTTAGTTGCAAGGCCAGTATGAATATTTCCTACGAAAACTCCATTTTCATCAGTTTTATCAACCTTGAAATCAATTCTGTGTGCACCTGTTCCATAGTTTGTCGTGGCAAGATCATAAGCTTCAGTTAAGTCTAGTGCTCTGCTGTTCCAGTGTAATATGTCGTCTATCCTCCCGTTGAACCAGTAAGCATTTTCTTGTTTGTTGGAGCCAACATGCCATTTTACCGCAGGAGCATCAACAGTGTCGTCTCCGTAGCTATAAGATTGAGCTATTGATTCAGTTACAATTGCATTCGTGTTAGTTATGTATAACGCACAATCATTATCGTTTGGAGGACCTTTTCTTACTGCAACTACATGATACCATTGGCTGTCATCATACTCATTTACGCTTCTACATGTAGTAGCAGTGCTGCCACCTCCACCTGTATCATATTCAAATAAGACCCTTCCAATACTGTCTAATGATATTTTATAATAATCATCGCCACTGCTGCTTGCCCAATAGACAAGATATTGTTCACTGGTAACTGCTCCGGCAGTCTTAAACCATAATGCAGTGGTGTCAGGTTCTGCGCCAATATCATTATCACTACCCACATTGTTTTGGCTTGCAAAACAATTATTGATTCCATTAAATTTGTAAACACCAGAGCCATGCGGCCCAGTGTTAGATTCCCAAGTTGGAGTTCCACATGGCACTAGATCAAGTGCGTCACCTTGTGAGTTGTCAGGATTTGCAC
>CAYZOW010000127.1:0-1620 GCA_964480245.1 uncultured Nitrosopumilaceae archaeon
TTTGTGGAAGATGTTGCACAGGTGTTTTTACATGCCGCAATGAATAAAAAACTCTCAAACAAAATCATAGATCTTGTTGGCCCTAAAATTATCATATACAATTGTTTCGTTAGAGATTTCTTACGAGGAAAAAAGGTAAAAATAAAAAAAATTAGTTTAGAAGATGCCTACCGTAGTGCATTACATAATCCTAAAAGTGTATTTGGTATAGATGATCTGAACATTCTGATAGGTGATTATGTAGGTAATCACAAAATATTACAAAAAATCTCAGGAATTAAATTTAAAACACATAATGAAGTATTAAAGGCCAGCAGCCTTTCTTAATATGTCTGCTTTGTCTGTTTGTTCCCAACTGAATTCTGGTTCATTTCGCCCAAAGTGACCATACGATGCCGTTTTTCTATAAATTGGCCTTTTTAGTTTTAAATGAGAAATTATGGCAGCAGGCCTCATGTCAAAGTGTTTTCTGACTAAATTTTCGATCTGTTCTTCTGGGATCTTGCTTGTACCAAACGTGCTAACCATAAGAGATACAGGTTCTGCCATACCAATCGCATAGGCAACTTGTACTTCACATCGTTCTGCAAGGCCTGCAGCAACTATATTCTTTGCAATATACCTGGCCATATAACATGCAGATCTATCTACTTTTGATGGATCTTTTCCAGAAAAGGCACCGCCACCATGTCGACCCATACCACCGTATGAGTCAACTATTATTTTTCTTCCAGTTAGACCCGCATCTCCGGGAGGACCACCTATAACAAACCGACCAGTAGGATTCACATAAACTTTAATTTTGTCGTGCCAGAGCTTTCCACATACAGGTTTGATGACCTTCTCAACCATCTCCTTTTTTATTTGGTCATTATTTACCTCTGGGGAGTGCTGTGTTGAGATCACAACTGTCTCAATTCTTTTTGGTCTTCCATCTTGGTATTCTACAGTAACTTGGGATTTTCCATCTGGTCTTACCCAAGGAAGTTCTTTATTTTTTCTAACTTCTGCCAGTCGTCTTGTCAGTTTATGTGCAAGCATAATTGGCATCGGCATCATTTCTTCAGTTTCATTTGTTGCATATCCAAACATCAGTCCTTGATCTCCCGCCCCCTGCTCTTTATTTTCTGTAGATGAAATCCCCTGAGATATGTCTTGACTTTGAGAATGTAGAGAGACTAAAACACTACATGAATCAGCATCAAATCCATATTGAGGATTATCATACCCTATCTCACGTAAAGTCTTTCTTACTACTTCCTGAACATCAAACTTTGCTTTTGAAGTTACCTCTCCTGCAACTACTACCATGCCAGTGGTTGTCATAGTTTCCACGGCAACTCTGGACTCTGGATCTTGTCTTAAAAACTCGTCTAAAATTGCGTCGGAAACTTGATCGCATACCTTGTCAGGATGTCCTTCTGTTACTGATTCAGATGTAAAGAGATAATTTCTCTCCATTCTTAAAACCTGTTTAACTAAAGTTCATTTTCAAGTCTAATGAAAAGAACATTGTTGCCCCTTACTATGACCCTGCCATAATTTGCAACCACTTTGACGTTGGTTATCTCCTCAGCATCGGTCATTATCAAATTCATGTACGAGTCAACGTTGTTCATC
>CAYZOW010000128.1:0-780 GCA_964480245.1 uncultured Nitrosopumilaceae archaeon
AGTTCGATATCGTCTTGCATGATCTCGGCCAGAGCCTCATTGTTTTTGGAATGATCGATGTTTCGAGATTCCGCGGCATCGGACTGATTTGGCCGTATGCCGAAGTCCAGGACGCACTCCTACTCAGTTCACCTCTCTGGGCGGGATCGGCAGCAAATAGCAATACGACCCGCCGGTCTTTCTTCGGATGTCTTCGAAATACTCGTAGGCGAAAACAACAAGCACATCCGAGCGGTGACTGTCCAAATGCGCCTTCGGTACGATGGGAATATGTGTGCCCGGCGTATACCGGTTCTGCTTGAGTGGACTGTCGTCGACGGTGAACTCGATCAGTGACGGGCCGATTTTTCCATAGTTGCAGATCGTTGACACCCGCGCCGGAGCGCCGTAGCCGGCGACCTTGATATTCGACTTCTTGTAATCCTCGAGCATCCTGCGCAAGGCGGCGATTTGCATATCGACGTTGGCCCTGAACTCCTCCAGTTTGCCAACGTTTAGCGTTTGCTGCTCTTCATTGAGGAGGGCATAGACGTTACTGCTTGGCTCGCCGTGACCCTTTCGCTGGATCGTCACCTGCAATGACCCTCCGTGCGGCTCGATATACTCCACATTCGTGATCGACATGTCGTGCGCGGCAAACAAATGATGCAGGGACGTCAATGAGTAGTAGAATATCCGGTCCAAATAGAAGCGTTCAAACTGAACATTGCGCAAGATATTTCCGATGTACTCGACTTCGATGATGAAGCGGCCGCTGTCTGCGAGCAGACATTTAACTGC
>CAYZOW010000128.1:790-1617 GCA_964480245.1 uncultured Nitrosopumilaceae archaeon
CGATGAACTGATACGGGTTCTCTAAATGGGTGAACACGCTGCTCGCCACAATGACATCCGGCTTACCATATATTCTCTCGATTTCGGCGGCCGCCGTCGTATCGAAAAACGCGCAGATCGTGGTCAGGCCCTGGTCGTTGGCGATCTTTGATACATTGATCGAAGGCTCTACACCAATCGCTTTCACACCCAACGCCTTCAAGGGCTTCAAGAGGATACCGTCGTTTGACCCGACGTCTACGACGAACCGTGACGAGGATAGCTTTTTGGCAATTCCCTCAAAGTGCCGAACGAGACCCGGATTCACCGACGAAAGGTAATAATAATCTTCAAACATGCGTGTCCGCGAAATAACGATCCCGAGCTGAACGTTCTTGCAGCGCGGGCAGAAAAACACCGCTAGCGGAAAAAATTCTTCGGTTTTGAATTGCGCTGCCGTTGGATATTTGTTTGCCAGCGGTTGCTGTTGCAGATTTAGAAATTCGACAGCATGGTCAAAGTCGCATAGGCGACATTTCATGGACGACAACCCTTCCTTTATGACGCGCTTAGCGCATCCCCGCTATTGCATTGTGGCCCTGGCTACACTGGCGAGCACTTGGTGAATGTTGGCACAATTTATCATCGCTTGCCCTCGCGCGCGCAAGGCCGACGCCAAGGCCCCGCCGATCGCACCGTCCGCCCCAATAACTAATACACGCACGCTGATGGGTATCCGATCGCCCTCAGGCCAATCCGAGATGATTACAGATTTTCGCCCTCGACAGGCCGACCGTTTCCAGCAACCGCGCCGCCCATGCCGCTGGCCGGTAGACCACAGCCGCAAT
>CAYZOW010000129.1:0-1613 GCA_964480245.1 uncultured Nitrosopumilaceae archaeon
AGAATTGCTAACAAAGGAGGCGCGCAAGCGCTAAAAAATGCCACACCAGTGCGTAAGGTGCAGCAAATTCTACGATGACGGTGCACAGGAAATCCTCAAAGGATGCCCATGCGGAGCAAGACTATTCTTCTTTATCAAAAAAGAAAGACTAGAAGCAGCTCAAAAAGTGCTTCCGCAAAACCTCGAGCCGGAACAAAAACAGCAAATAGAGCAAGATGTGCTGGATTTAGTTGGAGCAAACGATGATGTGCCAGTCGTACTTGACTTTGAAAGCATAAGAGTGCTGGAGCCGGGCAAATACGAACTAGACATAGCACAATTATTCAGAGGAGCGCCAGTCATATTCAAACTAGAAGAAGGAAAGTATGTCATAGACATAGCAGAAAGCTTCCAACGATTAAGAAAGTCAAAAAGGTAAACGCTGCAGAATAATTGCAATAGACAGCGTTTCCTATCCTCAACTTTTGCTAATCTATAAAGTAAAAAAGGCAAAAGTCAAGGAAAAGTAAATGAATATGCCAAAATTAGCCAGTATACGTTTTAGTAACATTTATATATAAGAAGTAGTTGATATTATCTATTAGTCAAATGAGGTGACATGTCATGGAAGAAGAGCATAGAGGAATAGCACTCGTAATTCTAGGAATCATAGCAATTATTCACAGGAGCTAACAAAGGCGCAGGCGCAATATTTACAAACATACCAGTCGACATGACAACAGGCATTGCGTGCGACAGCCCATGCACTATATTCCCAAGCGGAAACACATATGACACTCGCATGATGAACGCCCGAGTAGACCTGGCAAACAGAGGATGGGCATACATTGGAACTGTCAAAATTGACGGCACAACAAGAACAGGATACATCTCAGCAGCCACAGACGGCGGTTGGAACGACCCAACACTTGAATGCTGGTGCCCGACACAAGGAAACCCTGCATTCGCACCAACACGAGAATTTGCAGCAATCATTCCTGGAACAGGAAGCGGAGCTGCAGCAAATGTCGGCAGATACCCAGGAACACCTGTAGACCAGTATTCAAACTTGCAATACGCAACAGGCATACCGGGAACAAGCCCAGTTCCAAGCTATCCATACCCGGCAAACTTGAACAAGTAAATTTTTTCTAATTTTTTATTAACTTTTTTCTTTATTCTAAGATACTGATATGAGAATAAAACACTCCTCACAATGTGCTCCTAACTCCGTTATGTCGCACTTGTTCGTCGAGAATAAATAAAGAATTACTGCTCGTCCATTACAAGACGGGCAACATTATTCGTTAAGGTTACCATGCTTCTAAACAACTCGGCAGTGCCGGCAGGAAGCTCTCCAGCGTCCTTTAACAGTTCTTCACGCTGCAAAGCAACACCATCAGCAAGCTTCTTATCGCGAGTAAAGTAAGACTTCATAGCTTCAAGATAACTCTTTTCAACACGCTGGAAAACACTTTTCACCTTATCTTTCTTCTTCTCCTTGGCAAGGTACTCTGCCAGCTGTTTAGCGCAATCGGCAAAGTTCTCCAAGTTGATAGTCAAGTAATAGTAGCTCAAGACCTTCTCATTAGACAACTGGAAAAAGTCAGCAATCTGCCTATTTGCTAAAGAAC
>CAYZOW010000130.1:0-729 GCA_964480245.1 uncultured Nitrosopumilaceae archaeon
GAGCGCGACGCTTTAGCCGGTGATATTGAGAAGGAAAACCGCGAACAATTTAAATACTTTGCAAACGATGATATAGTCGAGGAAGGGAGTGGAAAATGTTAGTCAAGGATTGTTTGCTGATTGAGCCGTACACTTGCTCAGAAGAAGAGTCTGTTTTTGAGATAGCCAGAAAGCTCAGGCAGACTACTTTGCGCCACATCTTTGTTGTTAACAGGGACTTTTTCCCTACCGGCATTATTTCTGTTATTGACATTAACAACCGCCTTGTTGCTGAAGCTAAAGATCCTAAAACAACAAAAGCCAAAGACATCATGACAAAACCGGTTGACATCATAAATGTCAACGATGATGCTCAACTAACAGCTAAGAGCATGGTTGAGCACCATAGAAGTATGAATCCTGTTGTTAAGGATAATAAGATGGTTGGCATAATAACACTAAATCAATTGATGAGGGCTGAAAAATGAACCAGAAAAAGTTCATAGAAGATCATATTGAGACAATGATGAGAGACAAGACAATTAAGAATTATCTTGATAATGCTAAGTCTGAAGTTGAGAAGGACTTGTTGAGAAAAGGTTTGGAACAGTCCATGGAAACAGCTTTCAACTCTCATGCAAGCGAATATTTTGATTCAAAGGGTGTTGCCTCAAAGTTTTCAAAATACTTTTTGCGCCCGGCTGCTGCTGTTGCTGATGGTATCGGCTCATACGGAGTTTGGTTTTCTGG
>CAYZOW010000130.1:739-1613 GCA_964480245.1 uncultured Nitrosopumilaceae archaeon
GGCGGTTCTTTGTTCGGCTTTAAATGGCTTGGACTTGGATTGAAAGGAGCTGCTGAATTGATTGACTCAGTTCATTTTAAAAAGCACGAGAAAGCTTCTGGCTTGGAAAAAGTTGTTTCAACGGATGATTTGAAAATTGCTGCAGAAGCAGGTGTTAATGCCGCGCTTTCTTACTATCCATATCTGCCGTTCATAAGCGAAGCTTGGGCTTGGTACCGCGGCACCAAGAAATACGACAACAAGATTGTCGGCCGTGCTTTGGAGCAGGCAAAGGGCGAGTTTGTCAAGAAGTTTGGCGACTACAAGCCCGTTGAGCTGAAGATTGTTCCAAAGGAAGAGTTCGCGAACCCGCAGTACGCAGAGCCTGTCAGGCAGGCCGCTTGATTTTTTATTTTTTTGTAAAATACTTAATCTTAAAATAAAGAAATAAACTAATAAAAAAATAAAATTAATTTCAGAAAGTTTATCTTCCGCCGCGTGCCATCTTTGCGCGTGAAACGTCGCCAGCCTTGTCTACGAAGTACAAGAAGCCTGATTGCTTTCTAACTCCTACTTTGGCTACTTTTTCTGCTTTTCCGCCTTTTCCTCTTCTTCCGCGGGCCATTTTACTTTTGCGACTTTTTCTGCCATTTTTTGTTCCTCCGCTTTTTTCAAGAAGGTCTTAGAATTCTAACCTTCCCCCATTTTATTCTCGATAAATTTTATGAAATCGTCTTTGTTTATAAAGTTTTCTTTTTCCTCGACGGTGAAGGCGCTTTCTTTACGTCGGTATCCTTGATGAACCATTCCGGCTTCAGCAGTTTTCTTAGCTTTTCCGCTTCTTCCATGCCTTCTTTGTAGATTTTTACTATCTCTTTTCTTGTCGGCACTGGAA
>CAYZOW010000131.1:0-1612 GCA_964480245.1 uncultured Nitrosopumilaceae archaeon
CAATTTTTTATTTTGCAATTTTAAACAACTCTCGTGCAACACTACTTCTGGTTTGATTGCTCTCTCTAAGCATCCTTTCAAGGCGTTTGATTGCCTTCTTTAGATCAGAAATCTTTCGTTGTTGTAACTTGGTCATACTACGATTTCTTTCGTAAAACCACTATAAAAGATTCATTTACAAAGAATAAAAATGCAAAACCCCCCCTCCACGAATGATTTTACGACGCTTTTCACGTAATATCGAACGTTATGATTTGTATGAATTACAAGAAGTAATTTTCAGGCCTAACTCTTTCCAAGTTCTACAGTCAAAGTGTTTTTGACATCTTGTATGACTTGGACTATATTCATATTAACAATATTTGGTACTATTGTAACCAAAATGTTTTCTTGTCTTGCAGTAGATATGGTTATGTGATCTCTGAAAATATCCATAGTCATTTGAAGACCGCCTGACATTTTATCATAACCTACAATACCATAACGCAGAGAAATTATCTTTGCAATTTCCACCAAGTCCGTAAGCGTAACTATGGTTTTTGTTGAATCAGTTATTACATATTCTAGAATATCGCCCTTTTTTTCTATAATCATTACTGCACAACTTGTTACATTAGCTGTTTCCAAAATTTTGTTTCTTAGCTCTTTAATCTCCATATTTACGGCAGATTTGATTCCATATAATAATGATGTAGTGTAATTTCGTAAACTAACTCCAATCACCTTTTTATGAAATAATTCGATGAGAGAGGCATAGATTCATTCATAATTTTAGAATTAATATTTTCGGTTCTCTCTAATCCGGTAAGACCCAATACTGTCTTGGGATAATTTCAGTCCCATTTTGCATCCGCAGCGAAGGGACAGCTATCATGCTGGTCTTATTTTGAATCCATTTTTATCGATTGAGCTCTGAGGGTTTAGCCCAACCCCATGTTACAAGTTTAGAAACACTTGATGGTTTTACGCATGCAGGAGAACCATCATTTGATTTTATTACTAGTTGAAGATCTTGTTTGCATTGTACATCTTCAGGCGGAATTCCTGATTTGAATTGTTTTAATGGAGCATCGACTGGTTCAATGTCTTCCACTTCTGAAACTAGCAGAGTGGTAATATACTCAGAAGGTTCTATTTCATGACTGCTAAATGGATAAGGTTCAACCTTAATTAATCTGACAAAGTAACCATCAAAGGTTTGTAACGCAAGATTTTCATTTTCACCCAAAGTCAGAGGAAAGCCAATGTTTTGTTCACCTTTTATTACATTTACTGCTACTGATACCCTGCCTTGCCATACGCACAGGACATCGGCAGGGCATCTAGAATCTTCTCTAACATTAACAAATCTAATCCAGATATTTTCTGACTTAAAAAATGCGATCTCGTCTTGTCCAAGCTGAAATTCTTCTTCAAGTTTTGGGTAAACAGTAGGATCTGAACTAACTGCTAGATTACCATATTGAGCAGATGCTGATTGAATCGATAGAATTATCAGAGTTGAAATAATTGAAGTAATGATTAATGCTTTCATAGCAAACATAAACCAATCTACATTTTTAGAGATTGCTGATAAATTGTATTGTAAAAGTGTGAATCTGAGAGGAACCAT
>CAYZOW010000132.1:0-223 GCA_964480245.1 uncultured Nitrosopumilaceae archaeon
AACAAAGAATGCGACAATCCATACCTGCCAATAATATTCTTCTATGAAATAGACCAAGATGCAAGCGAAAGACAAGGATTTATCCTGCAAGACCTAAGCAAAGACTACGAACAGCAACTAATTGTACTAACGCTCGACAAAGACTACAAAGATGAACCACTCGTAAAATTGCTGGCGGACAGCTATAATGTAACAGAAGCGCCAACATTAATCATAGACGGAA
>CAYZOW010000132.1:288-1102 GCA_964480245.1 uncultured Nitrosopumilaceae archaeon
CCTAAGAAGAGCCGACCCGTACGCCAAAGAAATAAACTTCTTAATAACTCCAGAAGCGGCAGACATACCATTTTCTACAATAGTGGCAGAACTGGAAAAAACAGCACGCAATGAAAGCGCAGACCCGTTTGCACGCGGAGACGCAAACCTCATCATAGGGAGACTCGCAAACAATGACACAAAAATCTGCGAAAGTTTGCAATTCTACGACAAAGTAAACAGCACAAACCATGAAGAAATGGCATTAGTCTACGAAACAGGCGCATCACTAGGATGCGGAAGAAACAGGGCGGCATTCCTAAGGGAAGCGGCTAAAGAATGGAAATTGGTAGGCAATATTTACCGTGCAGACTTAATGGACAAGCTTGCACACGGAGCGAGGCCCCGCCTGAATTTTGACAAGAAAGCAATAGAAGCAAACGAAACAGTAATCACCGGATACAAAACGCCGATTGTGCCCGAACTCGGGAATATTAATGCGACGGCTGTTGTAATCGGAAAGACCAGCATTGTCATTCCAAGAGGAAGCACGATAACCTCGCAGGAAGACAGAGTTTACAGAGACTGGTTTGGCGGACAGCTCGCAAGCCCATACGGGCCGGAAATTCTTGTGACATTCTCAGAGCGCTTGACCTGGAACGCATCTGAATTAATGCCTGAAATAGGATGGCATGAAGGCGCACGCGTAAGAGATTTAAAATCGCTTAATCTCACACACATCCCGGTAGTAGGAACACTCGCTGCGCGAAACGGAGACAGATGGTTTGCAGTGGACGATAACGGCACATTTAGATTTGAAATTCCGATAGACAAA
>CAYZOW010000132.1:1112-1586 GCA_964480245.1 uncultured Nitrosopumilaceae archaeon
GCGAGCACGGAATACAAGTCGCGTGCTTTCCAGACAAATACATTTTCCTTGCGCTAGGGCACAACCTATCGCTTGTCGGAAGCCCGCCAACAACAGTATACGCGGACAAAGCGGTAATCGGAAACAGGCCGATAAGAATAACGCTCAAAGACAAGATTGTGGTCGCGAACTCAACAGATACAGCTTACGCGCTCTGGTATTACCAGACACCTGCTTCGTATTTTGGCACGCTAACAAAAGCCATCCCTCTGAATGTAACATATGTAAGCATGGACAAATTCGGACAAATGAATAGAGTGACTGAAAAAGCACGCGAAATCAACGCAAGCATAATCGCAACACGCGTGTTCAACAAACAAGATTACGAAGCGATTAAAGACTGGCTTGACGAAGATGAAACACGAAAAACAATACTATTCCATTCGGCAAGCTATCCATACGGGCAAAAAATATTCAGGGAATATTCTGACAGAG
>CAYZOW010000133.1:0-1570 GCA_964480245.1 uncultured Nitrosopumilaceae archaeon
AATCTACCAACCCCTTTTCTTTCATGCCGAAAATCACCCTTTCAAAATTCACATGCCCATTATCACTTCGGGTGATTTTTGAGCATGCTAAGAAAGCCTCTTTTTGTTCCCCCTTCGAGCGCAGGAGGCTTTCTTACATTTGGAACTCACGGGGTGTGCCGGTATATAAAGATTTGGGGAGGCCTGACCCCATGATTTCGTATGGAGATTTGGAAGTGTGTGTTTGTGTTGTTGTTTGTTTTAAGTTAAGTTAAGAGTGAGTTGCGGCAGAGGTTTTATTATATTATTATTTTTCTATATAGATAATAATATATAATAAAGAAACGAACACAACAACACGTGAGGGCATTTTGCACTGGAAACGGAGGGGTGTGGCAATGGAAAACCCTATATAAAGCCTAAATGTTGTTACTCATGAATAGCAAAAACAGAAACATTTATATATGGGCTATACCTACGCATGAGTAATAACACAAATATTGGAGTGTATACCATGATAGTGCAAAAAGATTTTTTGAACAAACTCAAGGATTTCGGATTGAACAGCTATGAAGCCAAACTCTGGACAGCATTGTTGTCAAGAGGAGTTGCGACAGCCGGCGAATTATCAGACATTGCAAACGTGCCAAGAAGCAGAAGTTATGACGTTCTCGAATCATTAGAAAGAAAAGGATTTGTAATAATGAAATTGGGCAAGCCAATAAAATATATTGCAGTGCCTCCAGCAGAAGTATTGGAGAGAGTCAAAAAATCAATCAAAGACGACGCTGACAAACAGGCAGACATTATAGAAAGCCTGAAGAAAAGCGAAGTATTAGGCGAACTTAACACTTTACACAAACAAGGCATAGAACTCGTCGAGCCATCAGACCTAACAGGCGCGGTAAAAGGACGAGGCAATCTTTATTCACACCTGGCAGCAGGAATCAAAAACGCGGAAAAAACAGTCTGCTTAATGACAACTGAATCAGGCCTTGCAAGAAAGACAGAAGCCTTGAAAAACGCTTTCCAAAAAGCAAAAGAAAGAGGAGTAAGAATAAAAGTACTCGTTCCATCAAAAGCACAATCAAAAGTTCTAGCAGCATTCGCACAGATAAAGAATGTTGACGCATTGCCAGCAAGATTCTGCGTTGTAGATGGCAAACAAGTAACCTTCATGGTACTTGATGACGCCGAAGCGCATCCAAACTACGACTTTGGAGTCTGGGTAAACGCAGCAAACTTCGCCAAATCATTCGAAAACATGTTCAACTTGATCTGGGATAAGAATTAAAAGCAGAGCTCATACAATGGCGCTTATGCACATCCTTGCCAAATGTGTTCTAGATGAAAAGCAACTTAAAGCACGCGAAGCTTTGAAAAAAGAATTGCCGATAAAAGGCATAGAAATACTTCTGCGCGATAATGACTTCCAAGATATCAGTGAAACCTTGAAACGGCTTGTCGAACTCGGCAATGAATACGAAATTCTAGGGCTTGAAACAGCAATCTCAACAATTGCAGGCGGCAAGAAGATAGCAATTAATCCAATCTCACCGGACCCACAAACGCGCAAAATAGCAAGGGAGTT
>CAYZOW010000134.1:0-258 GCA_964480245.1 uncultured Nitrosopumilaceae archaeon
CGGTATTGGTTTAGAATCCGCTGACGATTCTCGCGGCCCAGCCCACGCTATCGGTGACGGATCTGTACGGAGTGCGTCGCCAAACGCACCCAAAATGCGTTGTATGCTGGCCGGACAATCTTGATTCTTCGCAGCAGCAAGTACAGATTTATCGATTTGGCCGAGAATACGATAAATCTCGGACAGTAGCTCATAAGCGTTCATGGTGCCACCTTCGCCACGCTCGCCGATGACGACAATATCGCGATGCGCTGGTTC
>CAYZOW010000134.1:268-1556 GCA_964480245.1 uncultured Nitrosopumilaceae archaeon
TTCTAGTCAACTCGCGCGCATATCTAGTATCGAAGACCGGACTCTGTTCATGTATGGCGCGGAGGTAGGAGTTCGATTCTTGAATCTCGGTTGTGAAGACGTATGACGCATTCTTCTTAACCGAGGCTTTGCATTCATTCTCAATCTGACTCCCGGTCTTGGACGTTCTTGTGAACACGACGCCAAGGTCCTTAACATGACTAGGATCGGGGTAATCTCGGCGAAAGTTTTCAATGACCTCCTTCATCAATCCATACCCAAGAATCGAAAACCGATCGGGGCTCATGGGAACGAGTATGTAGTTGGCAGCCATGAGCGCCGTCGACGTCAGGACGGTATCTGTTGGGGCGCAGTCGATAAAGGCGTAGTCGAAGACATCTTCCCAGCGTGCTAGCGTCTTCTGGAGTCGAAACTCCACACCCTGTGGATTCTTCACCGCCCGCGCCAGTTCGAGTTCTGAGGGGAGCAAGTATAGATACGCAGTTTTGCTCAACCGCTCGATCTCTGCGAGGACACTAAATTCTTCGCGGGCGACTTTAGGAGGCAGCGGCATCCTGGCGCGGCCTGTGTCGAGAAGAATCTTGGCTATGGTACCGTTCTTCTTGCGGTGAGCGTCGTACGACTCAAAGGTCAACAGGTACTGCGATGCGTTGAACTGCGGATCGAGGTCGACGAGCAGGACTCGCTTGCGCTGGTGCCGACAGAGGCTCCAGGCGAGGTTAACGGCCAGCGTCGTCTTGCCCACCCCCCCCTTCATGTTCACGAGAGCGATTGTGTTCAGCGGGTTCTCCTAGATACCTGCGCCGTAGGGTGCGTTTCGTCTGTCCTGCACGCCGGTCAGAGTATAACCCAGGAACCCCGGAGCGTAGCGCCGGCGCTCCCCGAAACCTCGGCTGCCGAGCTGGCGACCGTGGACAGGGGACGTCAGAGACTCCTTGACGGGCCCCGCACAATCGTCGTGGTGGCTGCAGAACACCTTCCCCCGCGCCTCATACCGATGCAGCCAACGCTCGCCCGACCGTTCCAATCGTCGAGGAGAAGATGCTGAGCGAGGCCGGGGGTCAAACTCCGGAAGCTCTACGACAGCGCCGAGGCCCCAGCCCGCACGGTGGTGGCGCTCGACGAGGTCCGCGCCGCTCGGGGCGAGAAGGCGTAGCGAGAATGGTGCAAGTTCGGGGTAAGTCGATCGCTCGGACGGAGATCGCTTTGGGGAACGTGTATTCGGAAGCGTATACCAGGACTGAGAAAAAACTGGTGGGCAGGGACGGGATTGAACCGCCGACACCAG
>CAYZOW010000135.1:0-1555 GCA_964480245.1 uncultured Nitrosopumilaceae archaeon
TTTCTTTGTAGATTTCACTGCTAAATTTACGATACGATCATCACTTCTTTTCGTAATGATTGCTCTATTTGCGCTGAAATCATACATTGTCACACATCAGCACTCAATTCTGTTATCTATAAAACCTTACGTATGAATTATCAGTTAACATACATGAGCTGATCCATTCCATATTACCAAAAGATGATCAAGGATATCATTTAATTGAAAAGGTTTTCTTACACAATAAAAATGAATTTTCAATTTAATAAATGAAAAGCAATATTTATTTCAAAAATTCAACTTGGTTGGCTTCCATTACTTTTTATATGATGTCCCTCTTTGAGAGGATTCAATATGATAAGCAAAAAATTGCAACAATAGATATAGATGAATTAATTTTCTAGACAGTTGGGATTTGATTAAATCTATTTTCTAATACATTTTATCGTTAATCTGTGGAATCAGTTTGGTAACCAATACAACAGATAATGTAGTTGCAAGAATAATCAAACCAATTCCTGAAAATTCTGGCACTGCGGTATAGTTTCCGTATGTAGCTGTTACTGAATAAATAGCATCAAAGTTATCTTTATCATCGAGTACAAATGAGGTTGAAAATGTACCATCTATTTGCGGCATCACAGAAAGTGTTTTGTAGATTTTTCCTTGTGGATCCAAGACATCAATTCTGACACCACCTTCATCTAGTGCAAGTGAAGTACAACCCTCTATGACAACCGTCTCTCCACTATTATAAATCGTATTTGAAATGATGTTCAAGGGTTGAAGAACTGAATACAGTTCTTCTACTGATCTTTGATATGCGCTAAGTATTTCCAATTTCTCAACTCCTTTATGAAATTGCACAGATATAGCACGGTAACAGCTATTATTTTTCAATTCTTGATATTCAACTTCTCTATCACCTGCAAGAACAAAAAAAGATTCATCGGAACCATCTTCAATGTCTCTCCTATCCAAAAGATCACGTGGTATGACAATTTCTATATCCCCTTCAGAAACCTCGTCGCTCTTAATGTGTAACACAATGCTACCCAGATCTGCCTGTATATTCACAACTTCTCCATTAGTAATTTTGTATGGCACTCTAAACGTTTGATCTTCACGCACTACGTTCTGAGTTTGCCATTCACTTTCAGCAAATGATTGAGATGAGACCATATTCACTAAAATGCCAATCAAACTAACTGTGAAAATTATCGTTTTGTTAAGCAATCATCTTCAATTAGGTCATTTTCCTTATAAAAAGAGCTATGTGTTTTTTTAATGGGCCGTCTAGTGTGGTTAGGAGTATAACTAACTTGAAATAAGATTCAATTTAGGAATTTTGTTAATTAGAAGCGAATCTGGTATGACCGAGCTACTATCTTGGTCATATTTTTAACCAATGAAAAATTTCAATGGACCCGAAGGGAGTAGGGTACCATCATGGTCGTAAATCCGACCCACTTTTATAGAAATTTTGATTTTTGTATTAATTTATTCTAAGAATCATGCTTTGATTATGCCATGTTCTACAAGATATTGGATTCCCTTGACAAATCGTTATCTA
>CAYZOW010000136.1:0-1544 GCA_964480245.1 uncultured Nitrosopumilaceae archaeon
CCGGGGACTGTCCGGCGGGCCCCGTTCGTGGTCATGCGGGCGGGGGCGGGGGCGATGCTATTACCGTGAACACCACCGCAGTGGCCGACCCCGACTTCATTGATACAGCACAGATCAGCGTGGACGAGAATCTTGCTCCCACGCCGGATACAGTCGCTTGGAACATCGTCGCCAATTCCATCGGCCCGACGCAGATTGATGAGACGGCGGCTTACACCTTCACGTCGGTCACGAATTCCATTACGGGGGCGAGCTTCATCGGCCCCACGGCAGACCCCGCCGACACGGGCATCTTTCGCGCCTCAAATGCTGAGAAGGCATTGTGCTGGGAAGCCTCCGCTGCGGGTACGGATGTTTGCCTGGAAGCGGACGCCTCGGAAATAATTCAAGTAACGGGCGGAACGCTCGACGCTGCCGACTTGAGCGGGACAGTTCCCGACGCGAGCGTTGACGGCGCAAACGAGGCGGGTGAAATTGACATCGACAACTTGGCTGGATTGACCGACGTGGGGGCAGCAATCACCAAGACGACCGCCGACCTGACGATTTCCGGGGTGGAAGTAGACTTCGAGTCCGGGGCTGCGAACGCATGGCCCCTTCTCTTGAACGAAGCTACTCCGACCGCAACGGACTGCGATGCTGCCGGAGAATACGGGCGCATCATGTTTGACACCGACATCGACACCAATGGTTCGGTGATGGTGTGTACGTCGAGTGGCTGGAAAGACGTGGACGATGACGGCGGGGCGGGCGGGGGTTCATGGTCAGACCTGACGGCTCCCACGGCGGCAGTCAGTATGGTTTCGAACGCCGATGCTGAAACTGAAACCCACGATTTCCAGAGTGCCTTCGCAGCCGACCGCTTCATCATCAAAAGTTCTGTCGGCAATCCCACGGCTGGCGACTTGGTTTCCATCGAAGCCCACGATACTGATGTAACTCCGCTTAGGGTCACGGGCGGCGGCGGGACAAGCCTAACCATCAACCCGCGACTGGATCGAGACGAACAGCAACACCAACGGCGGTTTCCAGTGGATTCCGAACGGGACAGGGGATTACTTCTTTGGCATTGGGCAGACGTTTACGCTGAACTTTGATGCAGGGGCAAGCGATCCGGTAATTACCCTCTCGACCGGAGTCTTCAATGTTTCGACTGGGGCGCTGCAAGTGGGGGGCACGGCAGTCCTCACGACCGTTGGGGATACGGATATTGCCGCCGCTGCTGTGGATGGTGGGAACGCCGGAGAGATTGCCGATGGAACGATTGACGATGATGACGTAGCGGCGGAACTCGACACGCAGGTAAAGTCTTTCACCGTCCTCTCGCCTGTAACCGGCCTGACGAACCAAGTGCAGATGTACTTCCCCACCGCTGTCACGATTACCCGCGTGGTGTGCTCCGTAGCGGCGGCTACGAGCGTAACGATTCAGCTTGACGAGCGGGCCGAAGCGACACCGAACACGGCGGGCGTGGATGTGATGACTGCGGCTCTGGTCTGTGATGTGGATTCGCAAGTGACAACGACCTTTACCAACGCCACGGT
>CAYZOW010000137.1:0-1510 GCA_964480245.1 uncultured Nitrosopumilaceae archaeon
TTTTTTCTGCCCTGGTTTTTCTTTTAAGGGATAGTTTCTTTTTCCGGTTTTTACAGTATCGCCCTTTACGTCTTTTTTGGTAAATCCGAACGCTACGAAATATTCACTCTCTTTTGTCATTGTGTGTGTTTATGAAAAGTGTTTATTTAAGTCTTTCTAAGACCACGATGAAGCCTACCTTGTGAAGCACTTTTGCGCGTGTTTTTTCCACTAGTTCTTTTATCAGTTCCTTTTTATCGGTCTTGATTGCGCTTGCTAGAAATTTGACTTTGATTACTTTTTTTTTCTTGAGCAATACAATTACTTGTTTTACGACATTGTCTGTTATTCCTGCTTTTCCTATCCTTAGCGCAGGGTCCAGTGCGTGATGGTTTACTTTACTTGGCATGTTCCACCTGGTAGTGCTCTTATCACTTCATCTATTTCTGCTTTTATCTTTCTTGCTATTTTTTTGGCGCAGTCGCTTGCCTTGTCTTTGCCTTGCTGCACTATTGCGTAATCTTTACAATGCATTTTAATGGCGCTTTCCGGTCCGCTCATGACCCTGCCATCTTCCGTTCTTCCAATCGCAATTAGTAGTTTACCTTGGTAGAGTGTTCTTTTGCCTCTTACCATGAACCCTCCTTTCGGCATGTATTCTCCTGATTCTGCCTTTTTGCTTACTTGGTCTGGGTTTACTGCGAATACTTCTGCTACTGTGACTCCAACTTTCCAGCCTCTTGAGAAGCTTGCTGTTGCATCAGCAACTTCCTGCATTGTTATTTCGCTTGGCTTTTTGCCGTTTGTTTTTATTACAAAGAATGGGCTTCCTGGCGCATCTGTGTGGAATACTAAATCATCTTTGTCTGTGTGTTTCTTGATTACAACTTCATTGCTTGTGGCATCTCTTCCGCCGATGCACAAGAATCCTTCAGAACTGATAAACCATCTGAACTTTTCGTACCATTCTTGTGGTCTTTTTGCTTTTACTTCTGCCTTCTTTTCTTCTACTTGCTGTTTTTTCTCTACTTCTTCCAGCTGTTTTTTGAATTTTAGGACTATTTCTCTTGCTCCTTCTGCTTTCTTGCGGGCTTTTTTAGCTCCTTCAAAGTATTCGTTTGCAGCTTGTTCCAGCTTTTCTTTGAGGTCTAATGTGATTTGCATTATATACTAGAAAAGAAATCAGTTTAATTATCTTACGGTAACGCTCTTCGCTAAATTTCTTGGTTTGTCTGGGTCGCAGCCTCTTTCAAGCGCCAGATAGTAAGCGAGCAATTGTATTGGCAGTATTGACAGTATTGGAGTAGCGACATCCAAGTCTGGTATTTGTATGTGGAAGTCGTAAGCTTGGTTTGGCTTTGAGTCTACGCCGATTACGAATGCTCCGCGGGCTTTTACTTCCATTGCGTTTGAGGTTGTTAGTGCTCTTGTTTCGTTGTCTGCAAACACGATAACTGGCGTGCCTTCTTCAATGAGTGCAATACTACCATGCTTCAATTCTCCTGCTGGCATTCCTTCCGCGTGTATGTAA